>NZ_JANX01000493.1 GCF_000767795.1 Inquilinus limosus MP06
GCCGGACCTGGCCCGCGCGCTGTGCTTCGACCGCGAGACCGGCGCCCGCCTGCCGGCCGCGACGGCCTGAGGAACATCAATGGCAACCCTGACGCTCGACGCCGTCTCCAAGATCTACGGGCCGCGCCTGGCCCACCCGATCCGCGCGGTCGACGCCGTGTCGCTGGCGCTGCGCGATGGCGAGCTGGTCGGCCTGCTCGGCTCCTCCGGCTGCGGCAAGACCTCGACCCTGCGCATGATCGCCGGCTTCGAGAGCGTGTCGGAAGGCACCATCCGGATCGGCGATCGGGTGATCAACGATCTGCGCCCGGCCGAGCGCAACGTCGCCATGGCGTTCGAAGGCTATGCGCTCTACCCGCCGCTGACGGTGCGCGACAATATCGGCTTCAGCCTGCTGCGCGACCGCATCCCGAAGGCGGAGGTGCAGCAGCGCGTGGCGCATGTGGCCGAGCTGCTGGAGATCGGCGACATCCTCGACCGCTATCCGCAGGCGATCTCCGGCGGTCAGCAGCAGCGCGTCAGCCTGGCCCGAGCGCTGGTGCGGCGGGCGCAGCTGTCCTTGCTCGATGAGCCGATGTCGCAGCTGGAACCGCAGCTGCGCGCCGTGCTACGGGCGCGCATCAAGGACTATTTGATCGAGCACGGGATGACGACGGTCTTCGTGACCCATGACCAGACCGAGGCGCTGGCCCTGGCCGACCGCATCGCGGTGATGGAGGGCGGGCGGCTGCAGCAATTCGCCTCCCCCACCGACCTGAAGCGGCGGCCGGCCAACCTGTTCGTCGCCGGCTTCATCGGCGAGCCACCGATGAACCTGTTCCCGGCCCGGGTGGTGCGGGAGAATGGCGGGCTGGCGGTCGAGGTGCAGGGCGAAGGCCGGGGCTTCCGGCTGCCGCATGCCGGGCACGGCCTGGCCGAGGGCGGCAAGGTCCATCTCGGCATCCGTGGCCACGAGATCCGCGTCGGCGCCGCCCGGCCCGGCGAGACGGCGCTGCAGGGCACGGTGATCGCCAACCAGTGGCTAGGCGATCAGAGCCACATCGCGCTGGACGTCGACGGCGTGCGGCTGACCATCGTCACCGACCGGGCGCTGGAGGCGGCGCCCGACACAAGGCTGGCGCTGGCCCTGCCGGAATCGGCGCTGCACCTGTTCGACAGCGACAGCGAGATGGCGATCGCCCATGGCGGCCGCCCGGCGGTGGCGGCGGCGGCATGAGCAAGGACGTCCTGATCGGCCTCGATTCCGGCACCTCGGTGGTCAAGGCCGTGGCCTTCGACCTGGACGGCGCGCCGGTCGAGCATGCGGCGCGGCCGAACGCCACGATCCCGGTCGACGGCGCCGGCATGGAGCAGGAGTTCGGCCGCACCTGGGACGACGCCGCGCTGGTGCTGCGCGAGCTGGCGGCGAAGCTGGAGGCGCGCGGCCTGCGCGTCGCCGGCATCGCCGTCACCGGCCAGGGCGACGGCACCTGGCTGATCGACCGCGACGGCGACCCGGTCGGCCGGGCCATGCTGTGGCATGACGGCCGGTCGGGCCCGATCGTCGCCGAGCTGCACAAGAGCGGCACGGCCAAGGCGGTGCAGCGCTTCACCGGCACCATGCTGAACATGTCGAACCAGTCCGGCCAGTTGCTGTGGCTGAAGCGGCACCGGCCGGAGGTCCTGGCCCGGGCCGCCACCGCCTTCCACTGCAAGGACTGGCTGTATTTCCGGATGACCGGCGAGCGGGCGACCGACGTCTCCGAGGGCACCTTCACCTTCGGCGACTATCGCACCCGCGAGTATGCGCCGGAGGTGCTGGAGCTGTTCGGCCTGCAGGACGAGGCCCGGCTGCTGCCGCCGATGGTCGACGGCGCCCGCCGGAACTCGGCGCTGACGCCCCAGGCCGCGATCGCGACCGGCCTGCCCGCCGGCACGCCGGTGGTGCTGGCCCCGGTCGATCTGCTGTGCGGCGCCCTCGGCTCCGGCCTCTACGACCCCGAGGGCCGCGCCGGCTTCACCGTGCTGGGCTCGACCGGCGCGCATATGCGGCTGGTGTTCGGGGCCGACCGGGTGACGCTGGGCGAAGAGGTCGGCTACACCATGCCCTTCGTCGCCCCGGGCAGCTACGTCTCCATGGTCTCGAACATGGCGGCGACGCTGAACATCGACTGGCTGTGCGGCGTGGTCGAGGAGGTGGCGGAGGCCGCCGGGGCGACGCTGCCGAAGCGGTCCGACCTGATCCCCCTGCTCGACGCCAAGTCCGCGGCGGCGAAGCCCGGGCGCCTGCTGTACCACCCCTTCATCGCCGAGGCCGGGGAGCGCGGGCCCTTCGTCGACAGCGCCGCCCGCGCCTCGGTCATCGGGCTGTCGGGCACCGCCGGCGCCGGCGACCTGCTGCGGGCGATCTATGAGAGCCTCGGCTTCGCCAGCCGCGACTGCTACGAGTCGGTCGGCGGCACGCCGGCGGAGATCCGCCTGGCCGGCGGCGCCGCGCGCAGCGCCACGATGCGCGGCATCCTGGCCGCCGCCACCGACGCGCCGGTCCGGCTGGTGAAGCGTGAGGAGGTCGGCGCCGCCGGCGCGGCCATGGTGGCGGCGCTGTCGTTGGGCATCCTGCCCGACATCGACACCGCCTGCGCCCGCTGGGTGACGCCGCTCTTGGCCGAGGCCGAGGCGCCCGACCCGGCGCTGGTCGAGCACTACGACCGCCTGTTCCCGCAGTACCGCGCCAGCTATCGGGCGCTGCGCCCCATCTGGCACGCATTGGACGATCTGAGGACTGAAGGATGACCCGACGCATCGCCGTGATCGGCGACCGCTTCATGCTGCCCAGCCTGTTCGTGGAAGCGCTGGAGAAGATTCCGGCCGCTCTCGACATCCGGACGCTGGAGCAGCCCTGGCCGGACGAGCCGATGGTGCATGGCTATGCCGGCACCGGGCTGTACGGGCTGAAGGAGTTCATGGGTGATCCGGACGAGATCGTCGAGTTCATCGGCGATGCGGAGATCCTGGTCACCCACCTCGCCCCCATCTCGGCCGGGATGCTGGAGCGGCTGCCGGAGCTGAAGCTGGTCGGGGTCAGCCGCGGCGGGCCGGTCAACATCGACATGAAGGCGGCCAAGGCGCGCGGCGTGAAGGTGGTGAACGCCCCCGGCCGCAACGCCAGCGCGGTGGCCGAGTTCACCATCGGCGCCATCCTGGCCGAGACCCGGCTGATCACCCGCGGCCACACCTCCCTGTCCCAGGGCCAGTGGCGCGGCGACCTGTACCGCGCCGACCTGACCGGCCGCGAGCTGTCGGAGATGACGGTCGGCGTCATCGGCTACGGCCATGTCGGCAGCAAGGTGGTGCGCCTGCTGAAGGCATTCGGCTGCCGCATCCTGGTGACCGACCCCTATGTCCAGCTCGACCCCGCCGACAGCGCCGACGGCGTGCAGCAGGTGGCGCTGGAGACGCTGCTGGCCGAAAGCGACGTGGTCACGCTGCACCCGCGCGTGACGGCCGAGACCACCGGCATGATCGGCGCCGAGGCCTTCGCCGCGATGAAGGACGGGGCCGTGTTCGTCAACACCGCGCGCGGCCCGCTGGTCGATTACGACGCGCTGTACGACGCCTTGGTCTCGGGCAAGCTGCGCGGCGCGATGCTGGAGACCTTCGCGGTCGAGCCGCCGCCGGAGGACTGGCCGCTGCTGAAGCTGCCCAACGTCACCCTGACGCCGCACATCGCCGGCGCCTCGGTGAAGACCGTCACCTACGCCGCCGGGCTGATCGCCGAGGACGTCCGGCGCTATCTGGCCGGCGAGCCCCTGCTCCGCCTCTGCTGACCCTTCGCTCAGGAACCAATCATGTCCACCGAACTCGAACTGCGCACCAGGATCGTCGAAGCCTGCCGGCAGATGAACGCCAACGGGCTGAACCAGGGCACCTCCGGCAATATCAGCGCCCGCTGGGGCGACGGCATCCTGGTGACCCCGACCGGCGTGCCCTATGACGAGATGACGCCGGACGACATCGTCGCCATGAAGATGGACGGCAGCTGGGAGCATGGCGACCACCGCCCCTCTTCCGAATGGCGCTTCCATCTCGATATCCACCGCCGCAAGCCGGAGGTGAACGCCATCGTCCATTGCCACCCGATGTATTCGACCATCCTGGCGATCCGGCACCAGGAGATCCCGGCGCTGCACTACATGATCGCCTGCGGCGGCGGCAATTCGATCCCCTGCGCGCCCTATGCCACCTACGGCACGCCGGAGCTGTCGGAGCATGCGATCGCGGCGCTGCAGGGCCGCACCGCCTGCCTGCTCGCGAACCATGGGCTGATCGCCACCGGCGCGACCCTGGGCAAGGCGATGTGGCTGGCGGTCGAGGTCGAGACCCTGGCCAAGCAGTATGTCTACACGCTGATGCTGGGCGGCCCGAAATGCCTGCCGGATGACGAGATCGACCGGGTGATCAAGAAGTTCAAGGATTACGGCCCGCGCCCGAAAAAGCAGGCGGCCTGAACGGATGGCGGACGGAGCGGAACAGCGGACCAGTGCCGTCGTCGACCTGCTGGTGGTCGGCGGCGGCGTCAACGGCGCCGGCATCGCCCGCGACGCGGCCGGGCGCGGCCTGTCGGTGCTGCTGTGCGAGAAGGGCGACCTGGCCGAGGGCACGTCGAGCCGCAGCGGCAAGTTGGTGCATGGCGGCCTTCGCTACCTCGAATATTACGAGTTCCGGCTGGTACGCGAGGCGCTGATCGAGCGCGAGGTGCTGCTGGCGGCGGCGCCGCACATCATCTGGCCGATGCGCTTCGTGCTGCCGCATGACAGCTTCCTGCGCCCGGCCTGGCTGCTGCGGACCGGGCTGTTCCTGTACGACCATCTCGGCGGCCG
>NZ_JANX01000494.1 GCF_000767795.1 Inquilinus limosus MP06
CGTCTTCCTGCTGATGCTGGGCGCCTGGCTGGGCCTGTTCGGCCGCTTCTGGTTCGCGCTGGCCGCCAGCCTGATCACGCTGGCCATCCTGGTGGCGATCTCCAACGCCAAGCACCGCAGCCTGTACGAGCCGCTGGTGTTCTCCGACTTCGCCTTCATCCTGCCGATGCTGCGGCACCCCGCCTTGTTCTATATCGAGCGGCGCGAGGGGCTGGCCCTGATCGGCATCACGGCGCTGCTGGTCGCGGTGATCGCCGCCTGGGGTGGGGCTGGAGCCGCGCAGCATCCCGGTCCCGGCGCAGCTCGCCCTGCTGGCCGGCGAGGCGGCGCTGCTGGGCCTCGCGGCCTTCGCCGTCCCCTGGCCACGGGGGCTGACCTTCGCCGACCCGGTGGATCCGCGCGGCACGATCCGGCGCTTCGGCCTGGCCCTGTCGCTGCCGACCGCCTGGTTGCGCTGGCGGGGCGAGGGCCGCCGGCCGCTGCCGGAGATGCCGCCGCCTGCGCCCGATGCTGCGGCCGACGCCGTGATCGTGGTGCAGTCGGAATCCTTCATGGATCTGCGCCGGATCGGCATCGCGACGGCGCTGCCGGAGTTCGACCGCCTCAGGCCGCGGGCCCTGGCGCACGGGCTGCTCGAGGTGCCGTGCTTCGGCGCCTACACACTACGGCCGGAGGTCTCGGCGATCACCGGCCTCGGCGCCGCCGAGCAGTCCTTCGACGGGCTCCACCCCTATCTGCGGCCACAGCGCTTCGCCCTGGCCTCGCTGGCGGCGGCGCTGCGCGGCCAGGGCTGGCGCACCATCTTCCTGCACCCCTATGACGAGACCTTCTTCCGCCGGCGCGAGGCGATCCCTGCGCTCGGCTTCGAGCGCTTCATCGGCCAGCGCGACCTGCCGGAGGCCGGGCGCAGCGGCTACTACATCTCCGACGCCGCCGTCGCCGGGGTGATCGAGGACGAGTTGCGGCGGGCGCGGGTGGACGGAGTGCGGCTGTTCCTGGTCTGCGTGACCATGGAGGCGCATGATCCCTTTCGCCCCGGCCGGGTGCCGGGCAAGGACGCGCCGCTGCAGCAGTATCTGCACCATATCGGCCACGCCGATGCGATGCTGGCCCGGCTCACGGCCCATCTCGACGCTGCGGCGGAGCGGGCGCTGCTGGCCTTCTACGGCGACCACGCGCCGGTGCTGCAGGAGGTGGATCCGGAGCGCGAGCGTCGCACCGATTTCATGATCCTGGACTGCGGCCGCGCCGCGCCGCGGCCTCAGGGCGGGGCCGTCGGCCCGGTGCAGTGGCGGCCGGAGCGGATCAACCGCTTCATCCGCTCCTGGCTGGCCGGCGACCGCGACGCCAGATTCGGTCCGGCCGCGAGGTGTCGGGAACCAGCCACGGCGGCCGGCCATCATAGACAGGAGCAGCGGCTTTCCGGAGACGACCCATGCTGACCCTCGACCGGCGTTTCACCTTCCGCGGCCAGAGCGTGGCTTGGGGCGTGCTCGGCGACGGGCCGCCGCTGGTGATGGTGCACGGCACGCCATTCTCGTCCCAGGTCTGGCGCCGGATCGCGCCGCTGGCCGCGACCCGGTGGCGGGTGCATGTCTACGACCTGCTCGGCTATGGCGAGTCGGAGCGGCGCGACGGCCAGGACGTGTCGCCTTCCGTCCAGAACGCGCTGTTCGCCGCCCTGCTGCGCGAATGGGGGCTGGATGAGCCGGAGGTGCTGGCTCATGATTTCGGCGGCATGGCGGTGCTGCGGGCCCACTATCTCGACGGCTGTCGCTACCGGCGCCTGACCCTGATCGACCCGGTGGCGCTGCCGCCTTCCGGGTCACCCTTCTTCCTCCACGTGGCGGCGCATGAGGCCGCCTTCGCCGGGCTGCCGGACTATGCCCATGACGCGCTGCTGCGGGTCTATATCCAGGGCGCGGCGCGCAACCCGCTGACCGAGGAGGCGATGGGGATCTACATGCGGCCCTGGCAGGGGGAGGCCGGACGTCCCGCCTTCTACCGCCAGATCGCGCAGATGCATGACCGCTATCTGGAGGAGGTCGAGCCCTCCTACGGCCCGATGCCCTGGCCGGTCGAGATCCTGTGGGGCGAGCAGGACCGGTGGATCCCGATCGCCCAGGGCGAGCGCCTGGCGGCGAGGCTCGCCGGCGGTGCACTGACCCGCGTGCCGGATGCCGGCCATCTGGTGCAGGAGGACGCGCCCGAGGCGATCGTCGCCGCCCTGTTCCGGGGCGCGTGATCGCCTCGCGCCCCTACCGCCTCGTCACCCCGGGCGCGGCGCCGCATGGAGTGATGCGACGCAGAACCGGGATCTCTTCGAGAATGCGCTGAGTCCCGTGTCTGCGCCGCGATGCCGCGCATCGCAGCGCGCACGGGATGACGATCCTTTCCCCGGTTCGTCTGTCTCTCAGCAGATCGAGTATTTCCGCCGCACATCGGCGACGACGTCGTCGAAGATGTTGAAATGCCGGTCCCAGGTCGGCGCCTTGAACCGCGCCAGCCGCGCCATCTGCGCCTGGCGGCGCGGCGAGTTCGGCTGGGCGTAGTTCATGATCATGTCCATCCAGCCGGGGCCGTCCAGCGGGTCGAGATATTCCGGGATGCCGCTGCCCAGCTCATGGAACACCGGCAGGTCGGAGCAGATCACCGGCACCGAGCAGGACAGGCCTTCGACCAGCGGCAGGCCGTAGCCCTCGGCGAAGGACGGGAACAGCACGGCGCGGGCGCCGATCAGCAGGCGGTGCAGCACCGCATCGGGCACCCGGCCCAGCTCGATGACATGGTCCGAGATCTGCTCGCAGCGCTCGATCATGTCGATGACGTTCTCGTTCTCCCAGCCGCGGCGGCCCACGATCACCAGCTTCGGCGCGGCCTTGCCCAGCTTCTGCACCAGGGCGCGCCAGATCTGCAGCATGAACAGGTGGTTCTTGCGCGGCTCGATCGTGCCGATGATCAGGAAGTAGGGCTCGCTCTCCAGGTCGTTGACCTTCTGCGGCGCGAAGCGGCGGTCGACCCCCAGCGGCGCGACGAAGACATCGTCCATCCCGCCGTGATGGCGCTGGACATGCTTCATCAGGTCGCGCTTGGTCTGCTGCGAGTTGACGATGGTGGCGGCGGCGGTGGTCGAGATCGCCTCGATCCGGGCGACGTGCCGTGCGGCATAGCCCGGGCGGACATATTCCGGGTGGTCGATCGGGATCAGGTCGTGCACCAGGTAGATCGGCGCCAGCTTGCGGCGCGACACCAGGCGCTGCAGCGTCGCCGGCTGGTGCAGCCCCTCATGCGAGACGTTGACGTAGATCGCCTGCTGCCGCCGGGCGCTGATGCTGATCATGCGCGACAGCAGCCCGCGGGCGCCCAGCAGCGCGTCCATGCCGAGCTGCAGCAGCGGCGGGGAGGGGCGGGCCGGGGGCACCGGCGGCGACACCGAATTCCGGCCGCTGCCGTTGAACTGCTCCGCCGGCACGCCGATGAAGCGGGCGATCCGCTCCACATCCTTGGTCCGGATGCGATGGGCGCCGAAGCTCCAGCGCTCCCACCGGTTGGCGACGAACTGGGCGAAGGCCGGGGTGGACAGCTGCCAGTAGCGCGAGCGCCAGCGGGCGATGAACTGCACCTCGTTCGGATAGCGCTCCAGCATGTGCCGGCCGTAGGTCAGCTCCACGCGATCGACGCCCGTCGGGGTTGCGCTGCCGGATCGGCGCACCAGCCGGGTCACGTCGAACAGGATCTGGTCTTGAGCCATACGTCCTGCTCCTTTGCAAGCTGTCGTCAGGCCGCCCGATCCTGGCGGCACGGTCGTCAAGAGGGCGCGGCGTCCCCGCGAAGTCTTTCGGGACGCTGCTCCCTCTGGTCTGCCGGTGCCGGATCCGGAGATCCTTGTCCGACGGCATGACGGTTTTACGACGACCGCCTGTGCATGAACCCGAAACCAAGTCCGGGTAAGCTATCACCAGTCTCCGAGCAATAGGAAATCTTTTTTGCATCGCAAAACATTCGCTAAGATGAGCGTTAAAATCTGCAAAATCCAAGCGAACCGGAGCCTTGCGGCGAGGCTTCGGTCGCGGCCGAAAGCGGCGGCGCCCCGTGCCTGCAGCGACGGAATGCGGTAACTAGGGGCGGAGCGAATCGTGTCTCCCCAGGTTCCGCGGACGGCGTGCCCGCCCCGACCTTGCCCGTCGGAGAGATGAAATGAGCCTGTCCATCGCCCAGCGCCTGCAACGGCTGGACGCCCGCATCGCCGAAATCCTGTGCTGGCGCGAGCGAGCCAGCGAGCCGATCGGGGACTGGCGCTGCGACGGCCGGCCGCTGTCGCTCGGCGACCCCTGGCCGCACACCGAGGGCGTGCTGGCCTTCACCGCCGAGGCCGAGGTGCCGGCCGCCTGGCCGCTGGACGAGGTGCGGCTGCGGCTCGATGTCGGCGGCGAGAGCCTGCTGACGCTGCAGGAGGACGGCGCCGGGACGACCCGCTTCGGCCTCGACCCGAATCATCGCGAATTCCCGCTGCGGGCCCGCCGGCTGCGGATCGAGACCGAGAGCGTGCCGCGCCTGCCCTTCGGCCAGCCGGTGCATCATCCGCGCCTGGCCGAGGCCCGGCTGGTCTGGGTCGACGGGGCGGTGCACCGGCTGGCGCTGCTGCTGCGCCAAGTGTGGGAGGCGGCGACGGCGCTGGGCGACCACGAAGCCGTGCCGCATCTGCTGGCGGCGGCCGAGGCCGCGCTGCGGTCGCTGGACTGGCCCTCGGCCACCGGCGCCTATCTGGCCCGCACGGCGTCCTTGCCGCAGCAGCAGGCGATCTGGCGCCTGCCGCCGCTCGACCCGCAGCCGCCGGCGCTGGG
>NZ_JANX01000495.1 GCF_000767795.1 Inquilinus limosus MP06
CCAGCGGCTGCGGCCCGTCGGCCAGCGCGTCCCAGATCCGCCGCTCCTGCGGCGACGAGTGTCTCGGTGTCCAGCGCGCGCAGGCGCAGGGCGAAGCGGCCGTCCAGGCGTGAGGCCCTCGGGCCGGCTCGGCCGTCGGCGGCGGCAGCGCCGCCGAGCATCTCCGGATGCTGGTGCGGCCAGCAGGCTCAGCGGCACCGACCGGCGCGGCCCGACGGCGAGGCCGAGGCCGGGCTCGATGCGCAACCTCGCGTGTCGCCGCCCAGGCCGAACGGTGGCGGATCTCCACCGCCGTCGACCATCGGTGGCGCCAGCCGCCGACCTGGGCGCCCTCGGCGGTTCGAGCAGGGGGCGGCCATCCTTCAGCACGGCGATGTCGGTGGTGGTGCCGCCGATATCGGAGACGAAGCAGTCGTCGCGGCCGGTCAGCCAGCGCGCGCCGACGACGCTGGCGGCGGGGCCGGACAGTACGGTCTCGACCGCCGGGCCAAAGCGAAGCGGTCGGCGATCAGCGACCCGTCGCCCTTCACCACCATCAGCGGCGCCGCGATGCCGCGGGCGTCCAGCCGGCCGCGCACCGCCCGGATCAGCGACGCGGTCAGCGGGATCAGCCGGGCGTTGAGCAGGGCGGTCAGGGCCCGCCGCGGGGCGTCGAGGCCGGAGGTCAGCTCATGGCCGCAGGTCACGGGCCTGCCGGTCAGGTCCCGCACCAGGTCGCGCACCGCCAGCTCATGCGCCGGGTTGCGCACGGCGAAATAGCCGGCGACGGCGAAGGCGGTGACCGCCGGGGCGTGCTGCAGGATGGCGGCTCGGACCGCCTCGAGGTCGAGCGGCGCCTGCTCCTCGCCGGTCGGGCGATGCCCTCCGGCCACGGCCGCCACCGGGTCGCCGCCGATCGCCGCGCGCAGCCCGGCGCGGTCCAGCGCCGCCTCGGGGTAGCCGATCAGGATCAGGCAGGCCGGGTTGCCCTGGCCCTCGACCACCGCGTTGGTGGCGAGGGTGGTGGACAGGCCGACGAAGCCGATCTCGGCCGGGTGCTGCTGCAGCACCGCGTCGATCGCGGCGCCGATGCCCAGCGCCAGGTCGTGCTTGGTGGTCAGCCGCTTGGCGGCGGCGACGACGCCGCGGTCCGGGTCGAACAGGACCGCGTCGGTGAAGGTGCCGCCGGTGTCGATGCCGAGGGAGAGGGACAAGATGCGCCGCGCCGAAGCCGATAGTGTCGTCTCGGATTAGGACAAGGCCTTCCGCGCGGCAAAGCTTTTCGGCATGCGACGAAGACAGGTCCGGCAACGGCCGACGCCGGTCCTACGCGCTTGCGGCCAGGTCCTCCGCATCGTCGAGGTCGGCGTCGAAATCGACCAGGTCGTAATCGTCGCCGTCCGGGGCGACGGCCTCGAGCTCCTCATCCGACATGTCGAACAGCATGGCCAGCGCCTGGCCGGCCACGGCGATCCGGTCGAATTCGTCCCCGGTCGGCGCCTCGCAGCTGATGGTCAGGCACTCCAGCACCTGCTGCAGCACCCAGCGTTCCTGCGCCGGCGGCAGGTCGGTGTCGGACCAGGTCTCGCGGACGGCCCGCAGCCGGTAGAGGATCTCGGATGCGTTCTGCCGCAGGGAAAGGATCTCGTCCTGGCGGCTGACCAGGGCGGTCCGGATGGAGGCCGCGGGCGCCGTTCCCGGCAGGGCCCGATCGTCGGCGATCTGAATGACGGACATGACACCATCCCCGAGCCAGTGGCTTCAAATGATCATGACTATATACCTATAAACTACGGCATTTTATCTAATTTGCAAGTGATCCAATTGGGGTGGGTCGGGGCCGGCCGGGGAGGGCGGCGGCTCAGCCGCCCTTCACCGCGCCCGAGGTCAGCCCGGCCACGATCTGCTTCTGGGCGACCACGGTCAGCACCAGCACCGGGATCACCACCACCAGCGCCGCGGCCGAGAGCGGGCCCCAGCTGACCTG
This sequence comes from Inquilinus limosus MP06, assembly GCF_000767795.1. Lineage (GTDB taxonomy): Bacteria > Pseudomonadota > Alphaproteobacteria > DSM-16000 > Inquilinaceae > Inquilinus > Inquilinus limosus_E. The sequence continues at coordinate 1,967 of NZ_JANX01000495.1, forward strand.
CTCGAAGGTCAGGGAGTTGTAGACCGCGACCGGCAGGGTTCGGGTGGTGCGCCCGGCCAGCACGATGCCGAACACGAAGTTGTTCCAGGAGAAGATGAAGGACAGCAGCAGCGCCACGGTGATGCCCGGCCGGGTCAGCGGCAGCACGACATGGCGGAACACCTGCCAGCGATTGGCGCCGTCGATCCGCCCGGCCTCCTCCAGCTCGATCGGCAGGGCCTCGAAATAGGAGATCAGGACCCAGATCACGATCGGCAGGGTGATCACCAGATGGGTGATGATCTGCGGCCACAGCGTGCCCATCAGTCCGAGCCAGCGGAACATCAGGAACAGCGGGATCAGGTAGCTGAGGCCCGGCGTCATCCGCGCGATCATGACGACCACGGACAGCTTGGTCGCCTTGGCCCGGGCGATGCCGTAGGCCGCTGGGGCGCCGATCAGGAGGCCGATCAGCGTGGCGCTGCCGGTGACGATCAGGCTGTTGATGAAGTAGCGGCCGAAGGAGTTCTCGGCGAAGACCTGGGCGTAGTTGCTCCAGGCCAGGGTGGTCGGGATCAGCACCGGCGGATAGCTGATGTTGTCCACTTCCGGCTTCAGCGACAGCGACAGCATCCACAGGAAGAACAAGAGGGCCGGCGACACGATCACCAGCACGGCGAAATACAGGCCGGCGCGGCGCAAAGCCTTGGCGAGGGGGCGGGACATGGTCTCGGGCCTCCTCAGTTCGCCGCCAGCTTGGCGCGCTGGCGCAGCCACAGCAGGGCCAGGGACATGGCGACCACGATCACGAAGAACACCACGGCGACCGCCGAGCCGTAGCCGATGTCGTAGAAGCTGAAGGCCTGGGTGTAGAGATAGATGTTGATCGTCTCCGACGCCGTGCCGGGGCCGCCCTGGGTGATGGCGTAGATGATGTCGAAGCTCTTCAGCGCGTCGATCGAGCGGATGATCACCGCCACCATCAGGAAGGGCGAGATCATCGGCAGGGTCAGGTAGCGGAACTGCTGCAGCCAGCTGGCGCCGTCGATCTGCGCGCTCTCATAGGGCTCGGCCGGCAGGGCCGACAGGCCGCCCAGCACGATCAGCATGACCAGCGGCGTCCACTGCCAGGTCTCGACCAGCACCAGCGATGGGATCACCGTCGCCTGGTCGAACACCCAGAGCGAGGGCGGCAGCCCGATCAGGCTGAGCAGATAGTTCAGCACGCCCAGCTGCGGGTGGAACATCATGGTCCAGACCAGGGCGATGGCGACGGGGGTCGCCATCATCGGCATGATCACGATGCCGCGGGCCAGGCCGCGCAGCGGGAAGCGCTCGTTGAACACCAGCGCCGCCGCCAGGCCGAGGACCAGCGGCAGCAGCACGGAGAGGACGGTGTAGACCAGCGTGTGCCACACCGCCTCGCCGAAGCGGGCGTCGGCGAACAGCCGGGCGTAGTTGTCGAGGCCGATGAAGCCGCCGGCGCCGGTGGCCTGCCAGTCGTGCAGGCTGACCCAGCCGGTGAAGGCCCAGGGGAAGACGATCACCGCCCCGACCACCAGCACCGCCGGCAGGATGAAGGGCAGGTAGGTGCGCAGGCTCGGCGCGACGGCGTTCGGCCGCCGCACCCGCACCCGCTGTCTTGCCCCGGCGTCCGCGGCTTCGATCACCTCAGGCCTCGCTCTTGTCCAGGATCGGCTTGAACTGCTCGGTCGCCTTGGCCAGCTCGGCCGCCGGGTCGGCCCCGCCGGCGATATTGGTCAGGGCGATGCCGAAGATGTCGCGGAACTCGGTGACCGGCACGATCACCGGCAGGCCGAGCTTGCTGACCTTGGACGAGCCGACGACGGCGTCGATCCAGTCGGCTGGCAGGGTCACGCCCTTGCGCACCTCGGCATCCTCCAGGATCGAGCTGCGGAACGGCACGCCCGAGCCGCTCTGCAGCAGGTCGGCCTGCACCGTGCGCGACACCGCCCATTGGCAGAACAGGAAGGCGGCCTCCTTGTTCTCGCTGGCTGCGGCCACGCCGATGCCGTCGCCGAAGGTGGCGGAGGCCTGGGCCTTCGGCCCCTTGGGCATGACGCCGTAGCCGACCTTGCCGACCACGCGCGACAGCTTCGGGTTCTCCAGCGGCGGGGCGAAGCCGACGCCGTCCAGCCACATGCCGACCTTGCCCTGCAGGAAGGCCGACTGGCATTCGTTCCAGTTGAAGCCGGCGACGCCGGGAGGGGCGGCCTTGGTCAGCAGCCGCTGGTACAGCTTCGCCGCCGCGACCGCGCCCTCGGAGGTGGTGGCCAGGTTGTGGTCGGCCGCGACCGGTTCGACGCCGTTGCCGAGCATGAAGGAGGTCCAGACCGGGACATTGGCGTTCTTCATACCACGGGCGACGAAGCCATAGGTGCCTGCGGCCGGGTCGGTCAGCGTCTCGGCGGCGGACACCAGCTCGTCGAAGCTGGTCGGGTATTTCAGTCCCTTGGCGTCGAACAGCTCCTTGTTCCAGTAGATGATCCAATAGTCGACGCTCAGCGGCAAGCTGCCGACCGCGCCGTCGGCCGCGGTGGCATAGGCCAAGCCGGCGCTGGAGAAATCGTTCAGGCTCAGATTCGGGTCGGCGAGGGCGGGATCGGCCAGGAACGGCCGCAGGTCGGCCAGCCAGCCGCCCTTCTCGAACATCCGCTTCTGCACATGATAGCTGAGATGGATGACGTCGAAGCTGGGCGCGCCGCTGTTGAACTCGACCACCGCCTTCTGCCGCTGCTGCTGCTCCGGCGTCTGCTCCAGCCCGACATCGATGCCGGTCAGCTCGGTGAACTCCTTGAGGTTCCGGGCGATGGTCTCGCTGCGCGGGCTCTTGACCAAGTTCACCTCGATATGGGTGCCGGCGTATTTCTTCC
>NZ_JANX01000496.1 GCF_000767795.1 Inquilinus limosus MP06
GAACAGCACCTTCTGGTTCGGCGCCGACGCCACGCTCTTCAGCGCATCGACATATTTGGTGGCGACGAAGTAGTTGATCGCCTGCACGCTGCCGGAGCCGATGGCCTCGCTGACCGCGGTGGTCGCCTTGGCCTCGGCCTCGGCCGAGCGTTCGCGCGCCTCGGCATCGCGGAACGCGGCCTCGCGCCGGCCCTCGGCCTCCAGGATGGCGGCCTGCTTCAGGCCCTCGGCGCGCAGGATCTGCGCCTGCCGGGTGCCCTCGGCCTCCAGGATGGTGGCGCGGCGGTCGCGCTCGGCCTTCATCTGCCGGGCCATGCTGTCGACCAGGTCGCGCGGCGGGGTGATGTCGCGGATCTCGATGCGGGTGACCTTGACGCCCCAGGGCTCGGTGGCGTCGTCCACCACCTTCATCAGCCGGGCGTTGATGGCGTCGCGGTTGGACAGCAGCTCGTCCAGATCCATCGAACCCATGACCGTGCGGATGTTGGTCATGGTCAGGTTGATGATCGCCGATTCGAGGTTGCCGACCTCATAGGCCGCCTTCGCCGCGTCCAGCACCTGGTAGAAGATCACGCCGTCGACCGTCACCATGGCGTTGTCCTTGGTGATGACCTCCTGCTGCGGCACCTCCAGCACGGTCTCCATCATCGACAGCTTGGCGCCGATCTGATCGACGAAGGGGACGATCAGGTTCAGGCCGGGGCGCAGGGTGCGGGTGTAGCGGCCGAACCGCTCCACCGTCCATTCGCGGCCCTGGGGCACTGATTTGACGCCCATGAAGATGACCAGGATCGCCAGGACCAGGATGGCCAGGACGACGATCGCGAACGGGGAAATCGGCATGATGGGCTTCCGTTCCTCTTGGCGCGGCCACAGTGTGCCATAGCGGCCACAGGGCCGGCCGGATTATTTCACCGGAACTTTGTGGCGGAAACGCAGCAGCCAAGTCGGACGGGGGCGGCGGATCAGGGCTCGAATTGCTCCTTCAGGATCCGTTCCTCCAGCGTCTTGCCGGGGTCGAACAGCAGGTTCAGCGACACCGAGCGGTCCTCGGCGATCTCGACGCGGGCGACGTCGCGCACCTCGGTCGAATCGGCGACGGCGCTGACCGGGCGCTTCGGCAGTTCCAGCATGTCGAGCACGATCTTCGCCCGGTGCGGCAGCAGGGCGCCGCGCCAGCGCCGCGGCCGGAAGGCGCTGATCGGCGTCAGCGCCAGGATGCCGGCGCCGAGCGGGATGATCGGGCCGTGCGCCGACAGGTTGTAGGCGGTGCTTCCGGCCGGGGTCGACACGATCGCCCCGTCGCAGGTCAGCTCCGGCATGCGCACGATGCCGTCGACCGTGATTCGCAGCTTCGCCGTCTGCCGGGTCTGGCGCAGCACCGACACCTCGTTGATGCCCAGCGCCTCGTGCACCACACCGTCGATCGTGGTCGCCCGCATCCGCAGCGGGTGCAGGATCACGGTGCGCGCCGCCGCCACCCGGCCCCCCAGGTCCTCCTCCTGGAAATCGTTCAGCAGGAAGCCGACCGAGCCGCAATTCATGCCGTAGATCGGCCGTTTCCGCTCGACGCAGCGGTGCAGCGTCTCCAGCAGGAAGCCGTCGCCGCCCAGGGCCACGATCACGTCGGCCGAATCCGGGGAATGCTGGCCCCAGCGGGCGACGAGCCGGGCCTGGGCCGCCAGGGCCTCGGCGGTGTCGGCGGCGAGAATCGCCATGCGGGGCGAGGCCGGGGCGGAAGAGGCGGAGGTCATGGCCGGCGACTGTAGCCGAAGGGGAACCCTGGTCTACCCCGAGCGTGAGCGACTGTGAAAGGGCCGTTCACGCTCGCTTCACGGAAGAAGGGGGAGAGTGTCCCTGTCATCGACGAAAGAAAGCCGAGAGGAGGTAGGGGATGATGATCCCGGCTTTGATGGGGACGTTCGTGACGATCGCCGTGCTGCTGTCCCGGTGCGGCCTGCGCTTTGCGGTGGTGACCGCCGGCACGGCGGTGTCGGGCACCCTGCTGATGCTGACGCTGGCGTGACTCAGCCGCCGGTCACGCTCATGTGCCGCGCCACGGCGGGCTGCATGTGGCGCCGGTCGATGAAGAAGTCGTGCCCCTTGGGCTTGCGCAGGATGGCCTCGCGAATCGCGGCCTCCAGCGCGGCGTCGGACCGGTCGCTGCGCAGCGGCGTCCGCAGATCCGCGGCGTCGTCCTGGCCCAGGCACATGTAGAGGGTGCCGGTGCAGGTCAGCCGCACCCGATTGCAGCTTTCGCAGAAATTATGGGTGAGCGGGGTGATGAAGCCGAGCCTTCCGCCCGTCTCCTCCACCCGGACATAGCGTGCCGGCCCGCCGGTGGCGTAGTCGGTCTCGGTCAGCGTCCAGCGCCGGCCGAGGTCGGCCCGCACCTGCGACAGCGGCAGGTACTGGTCCAGCCGGTCCTCGCCGCCGATGTCGCCCATCGGCATCACCTCGATCAGCGTCAGGTCGTGGCCGTTCTCGCCGCACCAGCGGATCAGCGAATCGAACTCGTCGTCATTGACGCCCTTCAGCGCCACGGCGTTGATCTTGATCCGGATGCCGGCGGCCTTGGCCGCGGCGATGCCGTCCATCACCTTGTCGAACTTGCCCCAGCGGGTGATGGCCAGGAACTTGCCCGGGTCCAGCGTGTCCAGGCTGACATTGATCCGGCGCACGCCGCAGGCGGCCAGGTCCTCGGCGTGGCGGGCCAGCTGGCTGCCATTGGTAGTCAGCGTCAGCTCCTCCAAGGCCCCGGTGCCGAGATGCCGCGACAGGTTGCGGATCAAGGTCATCACGTCGCGCCGGACCAGCGGCTCGCCGCCGGTCAGGCGCAGCTTGCCGACACCGAAGCGGATGAACGCGCTGCACAGCCGGTCGAGCTCCTCCAGCGTCAGCAGCTCCGCCTTCGGCAGGAAGGTCATCTCCTCCGCCATGCAGTAGACGCAGCGGAAGTCGCAGCGATCGGTCACCGAGACGCGCAGATACTTGATGGCGCGGCCGAACGGATCCACCAGCGGGGCGCTGGAGGACGGGGAGGGATCGATCTGGGGCGTCGGCGACTGGATCGTCATATACGGCAATATAGTGCGCCCCCTCGCCGAACGCGATAGGCCGCCCACGGTGGAGCGCGTATGCTTTTCCGCGATGTGGAAAGACAGTGGGGACCGATGATCCACAGGCTGATCGGCGTGCTGCTGCTGGTGGTCGGCGCGTTCGTGGTGTTCGGCGCGGTCACCGACGCATGGGATCGCGAGCAGTGGCGCCAGGATGCGGTCTGGCTCCAGGGCGTGGTGCTGCCGCCCGGGGCCGGGGACCGGTCGACGCCGGCGCTGGCCGCGGCGAAGACCGTGGTGCGCCTGGGCACGCTGCGCGCGATCTACGCCGCCGTCGATACCGGCCTCGCAACGGCCCCGCAGCCGGGCCAGCGCGTGGCCGTCCTGATCGATCCCGAACGGCAGGACCAGGCCGTGCTCAACGATCCCCTGGCGATCTGGGGCAACCAGCTGATCGCCGGCGGCGTCGGGGCGATCATGGCGCTCGTCGGGCTTGGAATGATGCGCGGCCGGTCCCGCCGTCCGGCGGCGACGGGCGATGCCGCGGCGGCGCTCGCGTCGGTGATGCGCCAGGTCGCGGCCCGGCGGGCGGAGACCCGATCCGCGTCCCGGCCGACGGGAACGCCTTCCTCCGGGGCGCGAGCTGCGTCGGGCGCCGTGGTCCAGCGCATGCGCGACAGCCCGGTGACCGTGCAGCGGGCCGGCGGCCCGGCCGTGACCCGCACCATCGAGCGGCCGAGCGGCATTCTCCCGATCCTGATCTTCGTCGTCGTGGTGCTGGCCCTGGCCGCCTATCTGGTCGCCGGGACCTAGCCGCAGGCCTGCTATTGCTGGGGAAAGGCCCGGCCCTGCAGCCGCAGATCTTCCAGGCGGATCGGCGGAGGCGGCAGGGGCGACAAGGCCAGGACCCGCTGCAGTGCCTGCCGGTCGACATCCGGCACCCCCGTCGATTGCGTCACCGTGGCGGAGCTGATGGTGCCGTCCAGCTCGATCGTGACGACGATGGTGAAGGGGACCACGCCCGGGAGCTTCCCCGTCAGCTGCCAGCGCATGCGGCCGTTCAGCATCGCGCCGTAGTCGGCCAGGCGCTGCGTGAACGCCGCCTCGGAGAGCGGCTGCGCTTCGTCCCCGCGCTGCTGGCCGGCGTCCGGCGCCGGCTCGATCGGCGCGGGAATCATCGTTGCGGCGTCGCTGTCTGAGGTCAGGATCTCGAAGGGCAGGCCAAACCGTGCCTGCCCATCGCTGCCGGCCGCCACGGCCTCCCCGCCGGGCGGCGGCGGGGGCTTGGCGACCTCCGATGGCCTGGCCGCGTCGGACAGGGGGCTTTGCCCGACGCTGAAGGGCGGGATCCAGCCGGCCTCGGCCGGCTTCGGGGCCGGCGCCGGGCCGGCGGCATCCTGCCGCGGTTCGGGCCGACCGGCCGCCCGGGCGGCATCGACGGATGCGGCGTCGCCGGATGTCGCTGCCGGGCGCGGCGCCGGATCGTCCTCGGCCTCGGCCCGCGCCGATGGGGCGTCCTGGAGGGGCGGGGCGGGCGGTTCCGTCGGCGGGTCGTCCAGCCGGACGAGATCGACGGAGATCGGCGGCGTCGCGGCGGGAAGGCTGCACCGGTATGGCAGCAGCGCGAGGATGGCAACGGCATGGATGGCCACGGAAGCGGCAAGGGAGAGGCCGCTGATGCGAGGACGCGACATATCGGGCCGATCTTGCCGCTTCACGGATTGCCCCACGCCGGAGATGCATCAATATGGCGCATCCTTCAGGGCAAGGCAG
>NZ_JANX01000497.1 GCF_000767795.1 Inquilinus limosus MP06
GTGGACGAGCGGCTGGCGCCGCTGCGGGCGCAGCTGGCGGGGATCATCAACAGCGCGACGGCCGCGCCGCCGCCGCCGGCCGAGCCGCGCGGCCGGCTGATGCGATGAGCGGCGCGGCGAATTCTGCGGGGTCGGTTTCACAACTCCCCGGCCCCGGCGTCCTTTTCCATGCGTGAAGGCGTCGCCTTCGCGAGATCAACCCAGGAGTACGGACATGGCAGATCCCGTTACCGTCAACCCGATGGTCACCGACGCCGTCACCCAGTCCAATGTCAAGGTCGTGGGCGAAGCCCCGGCGATGGCCATGGGCACGCTGTTCCAGACCATGGCGCATTCGACCGGCATCCTGTTCGAGAACGCGGTCGCGGCGCAGCAGCAGCAGAACACGCTGGCCCAGGCGGCGGCGAACCAGGGCGTGATGCAGATCTACAGCCTCGACACCACCTCGGTCGCCGGGGCCACCGAGAAGGTCGGTCAGACCGGCGTCGCCGACAACCTGACCTCGCTGCTCACCGTGCTGCAGTCGCTGGGCGGCGGCGGCCGCTGACCGGCAGCCTCGCGATGCCGGTTCCGGCCGGCGTCATCGGCTCCCTCCCGGCCTCCGGGAGGGAGCTTTTTCATGGCTCAGCGCTCGTCCAGGTCCAGCCAGCGCGGCCGGGTCTTCTCGCCGATCATGCAGTCGGTGCCGCCGGCCTGGGCGGGGATGAAGGCGGCGGGCATCGCCTCCGGCGTCCGCCCCGCGATCTCCAGCACCAGCTTGCGCCGGATCGCGTCGGCGAACTGCGCGGTGCTGCGCACCGGCACGGTGAAGGCGCCGGGGCCGCCGATCACGCAGTCGCGGTAATAGGCGTCCAGCATCTCCGGCTCCGGCAGCCCGCCGAAGCCGCCGCGCTTCAGGATCACCGGCAGGCCGTTGATGGTGATGCCCTTGGCCAGCGCCATCTGGCGCGCGCCCGACACCGGCCAGCCGGCATTGTTCGGCCCGTCGCCGGAGATGTCGATGGCGTGGCGGATGCCCTCGAAGCCGTTGTTGTCGAACAGCCCGGCGGTGAACAGCAGCGCGCCGGAGATCGAGGTGCCGCGCCGCGTCAGCGTGCCGGAGGTCCGGGCCAGCTCGGCCGCCGCCGCCCGTGCCGTTGCGGCGCCGTCGATCAGCCGCCAGGGCAGGATGATGGATTGCGAGCCGGGGCCGGCCCATTCGACATAGGTGATGGCGATGCGGCCCTGGACGCCGGAGGTGATGGCGTCGATCACCTCGGGGTGGGTGAGGGCGGTGACGTAGCCGTCGCGCTGCAGCGCCTGCTCGTCCTCGTCCATCGAGCGCGAGACGTCGACGGCGAGCACCAGCTCGAGATCGACCGGCTGGTCCTGGGCGGCCGCGGAGGCGACCGGCAGGAACAGCATCAGAAGCAGGCCGAGTCCGACGAAGCCGAAGCGCATGGAAGCCCCCCGTGTCAGCCGCCGATATCCTGTCGATGTGGGCATGGCCCGGCCGGCTGTCATCTCCGCCCGCCGGCTGTTTTTGCCCCGCGGGTTGCAATCCGCCGGCCATTGGCCCATATGGAACGTCGAGATCGGTTTCGACACGATCCGCGCGCCGTTCCGAGGAACGCCCGGATCCTCTTCCCAACCATGATCCGAACGATAAGGCAGGCGCTCCGCCTGTCGATCGTGCTTTGCGCCGCGACGGGCGGGCCGATGGCCCGGTGTCGGGGCTTAAGCGATATTGCGTGCAACGAGGCCCCAAGGGCCCGAACCGTAAAGATACTGACATGAAAAGCGTACAGACTAAGACACTGCCCCGTCGCCGGCATCGCCCGATGCCGCGGCTGGCAACCACCCCGCTGCGGCAGCCGGCGCGCAAAGCAGAGCTGTCCCGCGCCGAGATTCGTCAAATCGTTCTCGACATTCTCGGTTGAAAGGCGTAGTTCCGCCCGACCGTTTAGTGAAAGGCCTTTGCCCGATGCAGGTGCTCGTCCGCGACAACAACATCGACCAGGCGCTGCGCGTCCTCAAGAAGCGTATGCAGCGCGAAGGCATCTTTCGCGAGATGAAGCAGCGTCGGAACTACGAGAAGCCGTCCGAGCGCCGCATCCGCGAGGAAGCCGAAGCCGTCCGCCGCCAGCGCAAGGCGCTGCGCAAGCGGCTGCAGATCCAGGGCTACTGATCCGGTTCGCCGGGACCATCCGGTCCCGGACCTGCTGATCGTACCGATGGATGAGACGAGGGGCCTGCGGCCCCTTGTTTCGTTGCTGCGGCCGCATCCGGCTTGTGCCCGGCGCCGGGCTATGCGGAAATCCGCCCCCGGGGCGCCGCGCCCCGTCTGATCCGGGAGGCCGACCGATGGATGTCCCCGCCCTCAGGCGCACCCTCGACCAGGACCAGCCGCCCGCGACCCTGTCGCCGCCGCTCGCCGCCTTGTGGTGGGACGCCAAGGGCGACTGGGACCGGGCGCATGGCTGCGTCGATTCCGAGGACGGTGCCGACGCCGCCTGGGCCCATGCCTATCTGCACCGCAAGGAAGGCGATCTCGGCAATGCCGGCTACTGGTACCGCCGCGCCGGCCGGCCGATGTCCAAGGCCAGCCTCGAGCAGGAATGGGCGGAGATCGCGGCGGCGCTGGGCTGAGCCTCAGCCTGCCCCGTCCGGCACCAGCACGATCTTGCCGGTGACGGCGCGGCTCTCCAGCCGGCGATGCGCGGCGGCGCCGCGCGACAGCGGGAACACCTCGATCTCGGGCAGGGCGATCTCGCCGGCCCGCAGCGCGGCGAACAGCGCCGCGGCCCGGTCCAGCCGGGCGGCACGGCTGTCGAGATGGTCCCACAGGTCCCCGCCGACCACGGCCTTCGACTGTTCCATCAGCAGCCGCGGATCGATCGCCGGCGGGTCGCCGCCCGCGGTGCCGTAGGCCACGACCGTGCCGCGCGGCCTCGTCGCGGCCAGGCTGTCCGCCAGCGTCGTGCCGACCGAATCATAGGCGATGTCGACCCCTTCGTCGCTGAGCCGCCGCACCGCCGCCACCCAATCCCCTTCATAGGTCAGCCCGTGATCCGCGCCCCGCGCCACGGCCAGCGCCGCCTTCTCCGGCGTCGAGGCCAGGGCGATCACCCGGGCGCCGCGATGCTTCGCCATCTGCACCAGCAGCTGCCCGACCCCGCCCGCCGCGGCATGGACCAGCACCCGTGCCCCGGCGCGGACCGGGGCGCTGTCCGCCACCAGATACTGGGCCGTCAGCCCCTGCAGCAGGATCGCTGCGGCCTCGCGGTATCCGATGTCGTCCGGCAGCGGGATCGCGCGGTCGAAAGGCACGGTGACGCGGGTGGCGTTGGCGAAGGGCACGTCGGCGAAGCCGATGCGGTCGCCGAGGCGGACGCCCTCCACCCCGTCGCCCAGCGCCACCACCTCGCCCGCGCCCTCATAGCCGGCGATATGCGGCGCGGTGCCGGCCAGCCGGTAGTTGCCGCGGCGGCGGTGCAGGTCGGCGAAGTTCAGCCCCGCTGCGCGCAGCGCCAGCTGGACATGGCCCGGCGGCACCGGCGGGTCGGGCAAAGTCCGATAGTCCAGAACCTCAGGGCCGCCGAACCGGTCGAACACCAGCGCTTCCATCTCGTCTCTCCACAGCCGCCGGCCGTGCCTGCTTCGCTGTCATCTACTATAGTGGAAATATCCAGCATAGTGGAATCTGGCTTGACGGTCCGGCGCCTGTCGCCGGACAAGCGGGCATCTGCAGCGACGAGACCGGCCATGCCCCTGACGGAAAGCGGCGAAGGACCCTCCGGCCCGCCACCGGAGATCGACCTGGCGGAAGCCGTCCGCCGGCTGCGGGCCGCGAGGGGCTGGACGCTGGAGGAGACGGCCGGCCGCACCGGCCTGTCGCGCTCGGCGCTGTCGAAGATCGAGCGCGGCGAGATGTCACCGACCTTCCAGGCCATGCAGAAGCTGGCGCGGGGTTTCGAGATCGAGCTGGCGGCGCTGTTCGGCCCGGCCGATTCGCCCCTGCGCGGGCGCCGCGTCGTGGTGCGGGCCGGCGAGGGCGCGGCCACCGAGATGCCGAACTACCGCCTGCGCCCGTTCGGCGGCGCGCTGCGCAACGCGCCCTTCCTGGCCTCCGAGGTCACCGTCCGCGCCCGGTCGCTGGATGCGTTCGAGGACTGGGAGCGGCACGACAGCGACGATTTCCTCTATGTTCTGGCCGGCCGGGTGACGCTGTTCAGCGAGCGCGACGGCCCGGTGGAGCTCGGCCCCGGCGACGCCGTGTATTTCGACGCCCGGATCGGCCATGCGGCGATCGCCGCGGGCGAGGGGGAGGCGCGGGCGCTGTGGGTCACGGCGCCGGCTCGGTAGGTCACTGGCCGGTCATCAGCGTCTGCACATGGGCGGCGGTGGAGAGGGCCAGGGCGCGCAGGTCGTAGCCACCTTCGAGGGTGGAGACGACGCGGCCGTCGCAATGCCGGTCGGCCAGGCGCATCAGCTCCAGCGTCGCCCAGGCGAAATCGCCTTCGTTGAGCTCGAGATGGGCCAGCGGGTCGCGGGCATGGGCGTCGAAGCCGGCCGAGATCAGCAGCAGCTCCGGCGCGAAGGCGTCGACCGCCGGCAGCACGATCCGTTCCATCGCCCGGCGGAACTCGACCCCGCCCGACATCGGCGGCAGCGGCGCGTTCAGGATGTTGCCGGCGACGCCGGTCTCGTCCTCCGACCCGGTGCCCGGATACAGCGGCGACTGGTGGGTCGAGGCGTAGAACAGGTCGGGCTCGGACCAGAAGATGTCCTGGGTGCCGTTGCCGTGATGGACGTCGAAATCGACCACCGCGATCCGCCCCAGCCCATGCG
>NZ_JANX01000498.1 GCF_000767795.1 Inquilinus limosus MP06
GGCTGATCGCCGGCCCCGGCTTTCCCTTCGACGAGACCGCGCATCGCGCCCAGGCCCTGGCCGAGGCGCGGCGAGCCCGCGGCCCCGCCGGCTTCGCCCGGCATATCGCCGCCATCGCCGCCACCGGCGACCTGCGGCCCTGGCTGGCGCAGATCACCGCCCCGACCTTGGTGGTGCATGGCGCCGAGGACCCCCTGGTGCCGCCCGCCGCCGGCCAGGACATCGCGGCGAACATCCCGGGGGCCGAACTGATGCTGGTCGACGGCATGGGGCACGACCTGCCGCCGGCGCTGCATGGCCCGGTGGCCGACGCCATCCTCCGCAACGCCCGGCGGACAGAATTCCTCTGGACTTGAAGCTGACTTGAACTTCTAGCGTGTCCCGACTCAGTGACTCGAGGGGCACGCATATGGACACTCTGCGCATCGGCCTGATCTACGGCAGCGTCCGGGAGGGCCGGTTCTGCGACACCGTCGCCGGCTGGGCGGCCGGCGAGATCGAGCGGGCCGGCGGCTTCATGCTCGATCCGATCGATCCGCGCGGCCTCGGCCTGCCGGACTGGAGCGCCCGGCGGGACGGGGAGGGCGTGACCGCCTTCCGCGAACGCATCGACCGGGCCGATGCCTTCGTCGTGGTGACGCCGGAATACAACCACGCCTATCCGGCGGTGCTGAAGTTCATGATCGACTGCGCCTATGCCGAATGGCAGGCCAAGCCGGTGGCCTTCGTCTGCTACGGCGGCATCTCCGGCGGCCTGCGCGCGGTGGAGCAGCTGCGCCTGGTCTTCGCCGAGCTCCATGCGGTGACGCTGCGCGACACGGTCAGCCTATCCTGGGCCTCGCGCCGCTTCGATACCGACGGCCGGCTGGTCGAACCGAACGAAACCGCCGCCGCCATGGCGGTGATGCTGAAGGCGCTGCGCTGGTGGGGCATGACGCTGCGCCAGGCGCGCACCGTCGCGCCCTATGCCGCGGCGCTGGCGTGACCGAAACCGGAAGGAAGCCGAAATTGGGAATCGTCCCGATCCAGTCCCTGTATGAAACCCATCTGACCGTCAGCGATCTCGACCGCTCCATCGCCTTCTACCGCGACGTGCTGGGGCTCGAGCTGGCGCACCGGATCCCGCAGCGCCATGTCGCCTTCTTCTGGGTCGGCGCGCGGGAGCACAGCATGCTCGGGCTCTGGTCCTACCATTCGAGCCCGCTGCAGCTGCGGCTGCATATCTCCTTCAAGGTCGGGCTCGAGGATGTCAGCCGCTCGATCTCGGCTCTCCGCCGGGCCGGAGTCGAGCCGAAGCCGGCCTTCGGCCAGCCTGCCACGGAGCCGATCGTGTTCTCCTGGATGCCGGCGGCCAGCGTCTTCTTCGACGATCCGGACGGCCATTCGCTGGAGTTCATCGCCAATCTCCCAGGGCCGGCGCGTCCGGAGCTGGGCATCGTCCCGCTCAGCCGCTGGCAGGCGCTCGGCGCCGAGCCGGAGACGGTCCTGTAGGATCGCCGCTCCGGCCGGTCGCTCCGGATCCGGCCTCTAAAAAAAGAACCCCGCCGGAGGGGAGGCGGGGCTGAGGGGTCCAGTGGTGGAAGGAGCTTTCGCATCCCCCATCAGAGAGACGATGCAGGGCGGCATCCTCTTCCGAGTTTTTTTGCGCCGGCTGCGTCATGGCTCTCCGCGTCAGTGCGACGGAACCCCGGCGGCCTCCTTCTTGTCGTGGACGGCGAAGCGCTCGATCATGGTGGCGCTGGCGGCGTTCAGGCCCACGACCTCGACCGCGCGGCCCTGGCGGCGGGCCTTCAGCACCACGCGGTCGAGCGCGCCGACGGCCGAGATGTCCCAGAAATGGGCGGCGCCGACATCGATGACGATCTTCGTGACCGGCTCGGTCACATCGATCGATTCCGCGAAGGTGCCGGCGGAGGCGAAGAACACCTGGCCCTCGACCCGGTAGGTCCTCACCGCCCCGTCCGGCGACAGCGTCGACGTCACCCGGCTGAGCCGCGACACCTTGCCGGCGAAGAACACGCCGGACAGCAGCACCCCGACCAGGACGCCGATCGCGAGGTCCGAGGTGGCGACGACCGTGACCACGGTGGCCAGCATCACCACCGAGGACGGCACCGGGTTGCGGCGCAGCCGGGCCAGCGAGCGCCAGGAGAAGGTGTTGATCGACACCATGATCATCACCGCGGTCAGCGCCGCGACCGGGACGATGGCCAGCAGGTCCTGCAGCGCGACCAGCAGCACCAGCAGGAAGACGCCCGCGACCAGCGTGGACAGCCGACCCCGCGCGCCGGAGGAGACGTTGATCCCCGACTGGCCGATCATGGCGCAGCCGCCCATGCCGCCGAACAGCGCCGAGGCGATGTTGGCGATGCCCTGGCCGGTGCATTCCCGGTTCTTGTCGCTGGTCGTGTCGGTCAGGTCGTCGACGATCTGCGCGGTCAGCAGCGATTCCAGAAGGCCGACGGCGGCCAGCGTCAGCGCCACCGGCGCCAGGATGCGCAGCGTCTCCAGCGTGAACGGCACCGAGGGCAGCGCGAAGACCGGCAGGGAGGACGGGAGCTCGCCGAGATGCGCCACCGTGCGGACATCGAGCTTGAACACCACCGAGACCGCGGTCAGCACCGCGATCGCCACCAAAGGCGACGGCACGGCCCGGGTGACCCGCGGGAACAGGTAGATGATGGCCAGGCCCAGCGCGATCAGCCCGTAGGTGGCGGGCGGCACGCCCACCAGCTCCGGCAGCTGCGCCAGGAAGATCAGGATGGCCAGCGCGTTGACGAAACCGGTCATCACCGACTGGGAGACGAAGCGCATCAGCCGCCCGAGCTTGAGGAGGCCGGCGATGATCTGGAAGATGCCCATCAGGATGGTGGCGGCGAACAGGTACTGGACGCCGTGGTCGCGCACCAGCTCGGTCATCACCACGGCGGTGGCGGCCGTGGCGGCGGAGATCATCGCCGGCCGGCCGCCCGTGAAGGCGATGACGATGGCGATCACGACGGAGGCGAACAGGCCGATCTTCGGGTCGACCCCGGCGATCACCGAGAAGCCGATGGCCTCCGGGATCAGCGCCAGGGCCACGACGATGCCGGACAGGACGTCGCCGCGGATGTTGGACATCCAGTCGCGGCGGAACGAGGAATTCATGGTCATGGAAGGGAAATACCCGCAATAGACGTGCAGAACCGTCCACGCGCTCGGCGGACGTTCGGTGAGGTCATTTGCGTTGTCCGGCGGATCGGCGGCCGGAAGAGCCACCCGGAATTTCACCGGGTCCAGTCGAATGGCCCTACATAACGGGGCGGGGGCCGCGTTGCAACCTGGCGGGAGCCGGCGCGACGCTGCCGGGTTATCTCGGCCGGGGCGCCTGACTCGGCCTCACCGGGCGAAGGTGGCCAGGGCGACGCCGCCGAGGGTCAGGGCCAGGGCGCCGATCTCGCGCAGGCCGAAGGGGTCGCCCAGCATCGCCACCGAGGCCAGGACGCCGATCACCGGCGCCAGCAGCGACCCGATGGTGGCGACCGAGGCCGGCAGCCGGCGCAGCGCCGCGAACCAGGCGACATAGGCCAGGCCGAAGGCGAGGGCGCCGCCATAGGCCAGCGCCGCCCAGTCGAGCGCGCCCAGCGCCGCGAAATCCGGCTGCTCCAGCAGCTGCCAGAGCAGCAGCAGCGGCAGCAGGCCGAGGCCGGTCTGCCAGGCCACCAGCGCGGTCGGCGGCATCGTCACCGGCGCCCGCTTGGCCAGCACGGTGCCCAGCGCGAACAGCATCGATCCGGCCAGAGCGAAGGCGACGCCCGGCAGCTTGGCGGCGAGATCCTCCTCGCCCGGCGTGCCGTGCGCCACCAGCAGCACGATACCGGACAGGCCGAGCACCAGGCCTGCGCCGCGGCGCAGGGTCGGCCGCTCGCCCAGCAGCGGCCAGGCCAGGATGGCGGCCCAGATCGGCAGGGTATAGGCCAGGATCGTCGTCTCCGACGCCCGCAGCCACAGCAGCGACAGGGTGGTCAGCGCCATCCAGGCGGTGACGTTCAGGGCGGCGGCCAGGCACAGCCGGCCCCACTGGCCGCGCGGCGGCATCAGGGATTCGCGGCGGGCGAGGGCGATCGCCAGCACGATGGCGGTGCCGATCAGGCCGCTGGCGGCCCGCACCGAGAAGGGCGGCAGCACCCCGACCAGATGCTTCACCAGCGGCCAGTTGAAGCCCCACATCAGGCTGGTGGCGACCAGGAAGCCCAGCCCCTGGATCGAGACGCCGGGCGTCCGGGATGCGGTGCTGGTCGCCATGGGCCGCGTTGTTAGACCACGACCGGGCTCTGCAGCCCGTCCATGGTGATGTTGACGCCGGTGATGTAGCTCGCCTTGGCCGAGGCCAGGAACAGCACGGCGTCGGCGATCTCCTCCGGCTGCGCGCCGCGGCCGAGCGGGATCCGCGCCACCGCGCGCTGCCGCGCCTCCTCCAGCGTGATGCCGTGCAGCCGGGTCTCGGCCTGCAGCCCTTCGGCCACGCGCTCGGTCTCGGTCAGGCCGGGGTTGAGGCCGACGATGCGGATGCCCTTGCCGGCATAGGCGGTGGCCAGTCCGGCGGTGGCCAGCATCAGCGCGGCATTGGCGGCGCCGCCGGCGATGTGCACCGTCGCCGGCACCTTGCCGCCATTGCCGATGATGTTGACCACCACGCCAGAGCCGCGCGCGGCCATGCGCTTCACCACCGGATCGATGACGTTGATGTAGGAGAAGAACTTGGCATCCATCGCCGCCCGGTAGGCGGCGGGTGTCAGCTCCTCCGCCGGGGTGCGGCGGGCGGCGCCGGC
>NZ_JANX01000499.1 GCF_000767795.1 Inquilinus limosus MP06
AGCGGGCCCGACGCGATGGCCGCCCTGGCCCGCGCCGGCGAGGTGCTGCAGGGCCTCGACACCGACCGCAACACCCGTCGCCGCCCTGGTCTCGGTCACCGCGATCTGGGTGACCCTGTCCTACCAGTCCGAGTTCTTCGCCATGCCGCAGGCCGACGGCCCGGCCCTCATCCGCGACCTGATCGTGCCGACGCCATGATTAAGGAAATCGACCTCGCCGGCGTCTACCTGTCGCCGATGCTCGGCTACCTGGTGGTGGCGCTGCTCCTCACCGGCGTGCTGCGCTTCGTGCTCGGCCGCGTCGGCGCCTATCGCTGGATCTGGCATCCGGCCCTGTTCGACCTGTCCCTGCTCCTGATCATCCTGACCGCCCTCGTCGCGCTGACGATGTGAGGGGAAGAAGACCATGAAATACGCAGCCCTCGCCCTCCGCGTCATCATCACCCTGGTCGTGGCGGCCGGCGCCGTCGTCGCCGGCATCCTGCTCTGGCAGTACTACATCGACAGCCCCTGGACCCGGGACGCCCGGGTGGCGGCGGAGATCGTGCAGGTGGCGCCCGACGTCTCCGGCATCATCGTCAGCCTGCCGGTGGTCAACAACCAGGCGGTGAAGAAGGGCGACGTGCTGCTGGTGATCGACCCCGACCGCTACGCCCTGGCGGTGCAGCGGGCGCAGGCCGCGCTGGACAGCCAGGTTGCGCAGACCGAGCAGCTGGAGGCGGATGCCGCCCGCCGGGCCAAGCTTGGCAGCAACGCCATCTCGATCGAGGCGCAGCAGCAGGCGGAATCGGCGGCCCGCGCGGCCCGCGCGGCGGTGGAGCAGGACCAGGCGGCGCTGGATTCGGCGAAGCTGGACCTGGAGCGGACGACGATCCGGTCGCCGGTCAACGGCTTCGTCTCCACCCTGATCCTGCGGCAGGGCGCCTATGCCACGGCGGGCAAGCAGGTGATGGCGATCGTCGACGCCGACAGCTTCCACGTCCGGGGATATTTCGAGGAGACGAAGATCCCGCGCATCCACCCGGACGACAAGGTCGAGATCCGGCTGATGGGCGTGTCGACGCCGCTGCAGGGCCATGTCGCCAGCATCGACCGGGCGATCTCGGACCGCGAGGTGTCGCTGAACTCCTACTACCAGATCGTCGACGTGAACCCGACCTTCAGCTGGGTCCGGCTGGCCCAGCGCATCCCGGTCCGGATCGCCATCGACAAGGTCCCGGACGGCGTCCTCCTGGCCTCCGGCATGACCGCGACGGTCGAGGTGCTGCCGAAGGCGGAGGCGGCGGCGGCGAAGTAGGGCGGCAGCCTCTCCGCTGTGTCATGCCCGGGCTTGACCCGGGCATCCAGAGAGCGTCGACATCTTCTGGATTGCCGCGTCAAGCCCGGCAATGACAAGAACGGGACCGCACCTTCCGGTTTGACGAGGCCACCATGGAACGTCAGAGCTTCGACAATGTCTGGGACGCGCTGGAGGACACCCCGGCCGAGGCCGCGAACATGACGATGCGGTCGGATCTGCTGATCGCCCTTCGTCAGCAGGTGCAGGGCTGGAACGTCACCCAGGCCGAGGCCACCCGGCGGCTCCAGATCACGCAGCCCCGCCTGAACGATCTCCTGCGCGGCCGGATCAGCAATTTCAGCCTGGGCGCCCTGATCAACCTCGCGGGCAAGGCGGGGCTGACGGTCCGCCTCGACATCACCGAAGCGGCCTGATCGGGACCTACTCCGCCGCCTGCTCCTCCTCGCCGAGGAAGCCGCCGGACTGGCGGCGCCACAGCGAGGCGTAGTGGCCGTTGGCCTGCAGCAGCTCGTCATGGCTGCCGATCTCGACGATGCGGCCGCGCTCCAGGATCACCAGCCGGTCCATCCGGGCGATGGTCGACAGGCGGTGGGCGATGGCGATCACCGTCTTGCCCTCCATCAGGTCCTCGAACTGCTCCTGGATCGCCGCCTCGACCTCGGAATCGAGCGCCGAGGTCGCTTCGTCCAGGATCAGGATCGGCGCGTTCTTCAGCACCACCCGGGCGATCGCCACGCGCTGGCGCTGGCCGCCGGACAGCTTGACCCCGCGCTCGCCGACATGGGCCTCGTAGCCGCGCCGGCCGCGCCAGTCCTCGACATCCAGGATGAAGTCGTGGGCATGGACCTGCTTGGCCGCGGCCACCACCTCGGCCTCGGTCGCGCTCGGCCGGCCGTAATTCAGGTTCTCGAAGATCGACCGGTGCAGCAGCGATGTGTCCTGGGTGACCACCGAGATCTGCTCGCGCAGGCTTTCCTGCGTCACCCCGGCGATGTCCTGGCCGTCGATCAGGATGCGGCCGCGCTCCAGGTCGAAGAAGCGCAGCAGCAGGTTGACCAGGGTCGATTTGCCGGCGCCGGAGCGGCCGACCAGTCCGATCTTCTCGCCCGGCCGGATGTCCAGGTTCAGGGCCTCGATCACCCCGCCCGGCCGGCCGTAGTTGAAGCTGACATGGTCGAAGCGGATGGCACCCTTCGTCACCACCAGCCGCTTGGCGTCCGGCTTGTCGACCAGCCGCAGCGGCTTGGCGATCGAGATCATGCCCTCCTGCACCACGCCGATATTCTCGAAGATCGTGGTCACCTGCTGCGCCACCCAGCCGGCCATGTTGACGATCTGCCAGGTCAGCGGCAGCACCATGGCGACGGCGCCCAGCGCCACCAGCCCCTGGCGCCACAGCAGGATGGCGATGGTCGCGGTCGACACCACCAGCAGGGCGTTGGTGGTCGACAAGCACAGGTTGAACAGGGTGATCAGCCGCAGCTGGCTGCGGAAGATCACGGTGTGGCCGTCCACCGCCTCGCGGACGTAGTCGTCCTCCTCCTTCGCCCGGGCGAACAGCTTCACGGTCAGGATGTTGGTGTAGCTGTCGACGATCCGGCCGGTCAGCAGCGACCGCGCCTCCGACATCTCGACCGAGCGCTGCTTCAGCCGCGGCACGAAATAGGTGAGGAGGAGGATGTAGACCGCGAACCAGCCGATGGTCGGCAGCGCCAGCCACAGATCGGCGCTGGCCAGCAGCACCAGGGCGCTGGTGCCGTAGACGGTCAGGTACCAGACCGCCTGGATCGACATCACCGTGCTGTCGCGCAGCGCCACGCCGGTCTGCATCACCCGGTTGGCGATGCGGCCGGCGAAGTCGTTCTGGAAGAAGGTCCAGCTCTGCCGCACCACGTGCCAGTGGCTCTGCCACCGGATCAGGTTGGTGAAGCCCGAAGCGATGATCTGGTTGGTGATCAGCGCCTGCAGGAACAGCGCGGCGGGGCGGCACACCAGCAGCACCGCCGCCATGCCGGCCAGCAGGTGCCAGTGGTCGGCGAACAGGGCCTCGGGCGTCACGGTGCTGAGCAGGGTGACCACCCGGCCGATGAAGACCGGGATCAGCGCGTCCAGCAGCGCCACGGTCAGCCCGGCGCCGAGCAGGGCGATGTAGTATCCGCGCACCTGCCTCAGGAAGAACCAGTAGAACCGCAGCAGACTGCCCGGCGGCTGGCCGGGCATGCCCGTGGCGGTCGGCAGCACGCGGGCTTCGAAGAAGCGGAACATGGTCGGGTCTTCTGGGCGGGCGTTCTTATCTGGCGGCAGGAGTCCAGCCTGCGCCGATAATGCCGCGACGAAAAGACCGGACGAATGGATACAGGAATTCGTGCGGCGCAGGGCTCGCGATATTCTCGTCTGTGCGCGCGGTCACTGGCGGGCCCGCCGGGGCCGCTACGATCCCGGCCTGGATGCAGGGGCGCGGCCGGATCGTCCGGCCGCGGCATCCGAGGGGTAGGACATGAAGTATATCATCGTGCCGATTCTGGTGGCGCTCGCCGGCTGGGCCGTCCGGCCGGCCCTGGCCGACGACATCCATGACGCGCTCGACCAGGCGGAATCGGCCTACAGCAGCGGCGATTACGGCCGGGCCAAGAAGGCGGCCGACCTGGCGGCCACTCTGCTCGGCCAGATGGCGGCGGAGCAACTGGCCAAGGCTCTGCCGGCGCCGCTCGACGGCTGGACGGCGGAGGAGGCGTCGGGCGATTCGACCGCCGCGGCGATGTTCGGCGGCGGCGCGCAGGCCGAGCGCGGCTACACCAATGCCGATGGCCAGCAGGTTCGCATCCAGGTGATGGTGGATTCGCCGCTGGTGGCGCAGATGGCCGGGCTCTACGCCAACCCGGCGATGGCGGCGATGACGGGCAAGCTGGTCAAGGTCGACGGCCAGCAGGCGGTGCTGAACGAGCAGGGCGAGATCCAGATGCTGGTCGACAACCGCGTCCTGGTCACCGTCACCGGCGACGCGCCGGCCGAGGCGAAGCAGAGCTACGCCGCCGCTGTCGACCTGGAGAAGCTGAAGTAGACGGCGGGCGAGGGGCTGCGGCCCCTCGCCCCCGCCTTCAGGCCGCGGCTTTCACCAGGGCGGCGACGACGGTGTCGATCGGCTCGCGGCCGCGGCGCGGCTCGGCCGCCGGGTCGCTGCCGAAATCGACATGGCCGCTGTTGACGCTCCGCATCATCTCGGCGAAGCCGGCGATGGTGCGGCGCGAGAAGCCGCCATGGGACAGGGCTTCGGCCCAGCCCGCCTCCGGTACGGCGAGCGCCTCCACCGGCCGGCCGAGCGCCCGGGCGAAGGCCGCGGCGACGTCGTTCGGCGAGTAGCTGGCCGGTCCCTGCAGCGCGATCACGCGCCGCCCGGCCCAGTCCTGGCGCAGGGCCTCGGCGGCGAGGCGGCCGATATCGGCGGTGGCGACCATCGGAATGGCGCGGTCGAGCGGCGCCAGGAAGCTGGGCAGCAC
>NZ_JANX01000500.1 GCF_000767795.1 Inquilinus limosus MP06
GCCGAATCGGCCCTGGCCGAAGCCCGCGAGGCCCGGGTGCGGGGCGAGGCGGCGGTGGTCGCGGCCCAGACCGCGGTCGAGGGGCTGCGCACCCGGATCGCCGAGCGGCTGGACTGCGCGCCGGAGGCCGTCGCCGGCCTGGCCGGGCTGACACCCGAGTCGCCGCTGCCGGACCAGGAGGATACCGCCCGCAAGCTGGACCGGCTGAACCGCGAGCGCGAGGGCATGGGTCCGGTCAATCTGCGGGCCGAGGTCGAGATCGTCGAGATCGAGTCCCAGCACACGCGACTGTCGGCGGAGAAGGAGGACCTGACCGCCGCCATCGCCAAGCTGCGCCAGGGCATCAACTCGCTGAACCGCGAGGCGCGGGAACGGCTGGTGGCCAGCTTCGACGTGGTCGACGGCCATTTCCGGACGCTGTTCACCCGGCTGTTCGGTGGCGGCAAGGCGCAGCTGTCCCTGACCGACACCGAGGACCCGCTGGAGGCGGGGCTGGAGATCTTCGCCAGCCCGCCGGGCAAGAAGCTGCAGCACCTGTCGCTGCTCTCGGGCGGCGAGCAGGCGCTGACGGCCGCGGCGCTGATCTTCGCGGTATTCCTGACCAACCCGGCGCCGATCTGCGTGCTGGACGAGGTCGACGCGCCGCTGGATGACGCCAATGTCGACCGCCTGTGCACCCTGCTGGTGGAGCTGGCGGAGGGCGGCCGCACCCGCTTCCTGATCATCACCCACCACCGCATGACCATGGCGCGGGTGAACCGGCTCTACGGCGTCACCATGATCGAGCGCGGGGTGAGCCAGCTGGTCTCGGTCGACCTGGAGCAGGCCATCCGCCACGCCCAGCCGCACCAGCAGGAGCTGGCGGTGTAGGATCAAGGCAAAGGCCGGGGAGACAATCCGGCTGTCGATGGCGATGGGAGCGCCCACGACGATGATCGGACCAAGGGCTTGCAGCGGTTTGGCCGCCCTGATGCTGGTCGGCCTTGCCACTGAGGCCAGCGCCGGGAGTTCCGCCACAGCCCTGGCCGAAAGCCAGGCTGCCTACAATGGCTTCCGGCAGATGTTCGAAAAGGTCGGCCCTGGACATGTTTTCCCCGAGGCGACAGACCCTGCCGTCGCTGCCGTGCTGGCGGCAGCGTGGAACACGGATCTCCTCTGGACGCCAGACGCCGTGGAGATCGCAAATCTGGAGGCTCTCGATTCCATCTGCCGGAACGGGATGATCATGTGGAAAGCGTATCTCTTTGAAGACATTGATAGACTAGAGAGCCTGGACGAAGTGCTTTCGAAGAGAATGGTCCGCTATCAGGCCGAGGTGGGACCGGGGATCGCATTCTCGATCCGGTGTGCCGCGTCGTTCATCGATGCCTATGAGACCACCCTATCAGGGGCGGCAGACCAGAAAGGCGCGTACAGCTATTGGGTCGATGCGGAGCAGAGATGGATTCCCTCGGCCTTCGGCATTGTCTGCGCGGGGCTCTTCGCCAACGAGAACTCCCGTCCTCTCACCGACGCCTTGCATGCGGTGCTTCCGGGGCTGATCGCCCTGGATCGCCGGACCTTCGATCGTGATGCTCTCCTGAAATCGGCGCGCGACGCCATGGCAGGAGCTCCGGTCATGCCCGGAGCCAGAGGCCGGAGGGGCTGCCGTGACCTGCAGGCGTTGCTGACAGCGCAACCGGAAGGCAACATCCGCTGAAGGCCCGTCCGTGCAGTGAAGGAACTGACCCGAGATCGAGCAGATCACACTTCCACCCATTTCTGTCATGCCCAGGCTTGACCCACGGCTGTCCGGTTAGGCTTTCGGGGTTGTGGATAGAGTGCCTGATCTCAACTTTTATTGTCATTGCCGGGCTTGATCCGGGCATCCAGGAGACTGTCGAGACCTTCTGGATTGCCGGATCAAGCCCGGCAATGACAGATGAGGCTTGCGGGAACGCTACGGCTCCGTCTGGTCCACCCGGATCAGCACCTTGTCGATGCGGTTGCCGTCGAGGTCCAGCACCTCGTAGCGCACGCCGTTCTCGATGAAGCTCTCCGCCACCTTCGGCAGGTGGCCGAGATGCCAGAGCACGAAGCCGGCAAGGGTCTGGTAGTCGCCGTCCTCCGAGCGCAGGCCGCGCAGGCGCAAGAGGCGCTCGACCTCGTCGATCGGGATCATGGCGTCGACCAGCCAGCTGCCATCCTCGCGCCGGACGATCGAATAGCCGCCGGGGACGTCGGTCAGGTCGGCGACTTCGCCGGCGATGGCCGCCAGGATGTCGCTGGGCGTCACCAGCCCCTCGACGCTGCCGTATTCGTCGACCACCACGGCGAGGTGGATCGGCGCGCTGCGGAAGGTCGTCAGCAGCTTCAGCGCCGGCGTGCCGTCCGGCACCACCAGCGGCGGCCGCATGGTCTCGGCCACGTCGAACGGGCCGCCCTGCAGCATACGGTCGAGCATGTCCTTGGTCTGGATCACGCCCTGGAGCTCGTCGAGCTCGCCGCGCGCCACCGGGAACCGGCTGCAGCCGCTTTCGGCGATGGTCCGGCGGATCTCGTCCGGGCTGTCCTCGAGGTCGATCCAGACCATCTCGTGCCGCGGCGTCATGATCGAGCGCACCGACCGGTCGGCCAGGCGCAGCACGCCGTCGATCATCTCGCGCTCGGCCTCGACGAAGACGCCGGCCTCGGTGCCCTCGGCGATCATCGACTTCACCTCCTCCTCCGTCACCGTCTGGGCGGGGACGGCGGAGACGCCGAGCAGGCGCAGCACCAGCTCGGTCGAGCGCTGCAGCAGCCAGACGATCGGGGCGCCGATGGCCGCGACCATCTGCATCGGCCGGGCGACGCGGGAGGCGATGGCTTCCGCGTGGTTCAGCGCGATGCGCTTGGGCACCAGCTCGCCGACGATCAACGAGAAATAGGTGATGGCGACCACGACCAGGGCGAAGGACAGCTCGTCGGCCCACGGCCCCATGCCGGGAATGGTGACCAGCCAGTCGCGCAGCGGCACCGACAGCGTGGCGCCGCCGAAGGCGCCGGCGAAGATGCCGATCAGGGTGATGCCGACCTGGACGGTGGAGAGGAGGCGGTTCGGGTCCTCGGCGAGGGCGAGGGCGGCCCTGGCGCCGCGGTGGCCCGAATCGGCCATGTTTTGGAGACGCGCCCGGCGGGCGGAGACCAACGCCAGTTCCGACATCGCGAAAAAGGCGTTGAGCAGGATGAGAGCCACGACGATGACGAGTTCGACGATCATCGGCGGCCACTAGACGGAGGTTCGTCCGTCTCTTCGCTTCGGGAAGCAGGCATAATGCCGGGTGAAATACCCGGTCGAGCCCGCCGCGTCCACCGTCATGCCGTCACAGTTCGGCAGGACGGCTGTCCGCAACGGGGCACATCTTCGGGTTTCCGGCCGGTCAGACCGGCATCCCGATCATCATCTGGAATTCGCGGCGCAGCTGCGGCTCGTCGCGGAAGGCGCCGATCATGCAGCTGGTCACCATCTGCGTGCCGTGCTTGTGCACGCCGCGGGTGGTCATGCAGTGATGCTGCGACGACACCATCACCGCCACGCCGCGCGGCTTCAGCACCTGGTCGATGGCGCCGGCGATCTGCGCCGTCAGCCGCTCCTGGATCTGCAGCCGCTTGGCATAGGCGTCGACCACCCGCGCCAGCTTGGAGATGCCGACCACGCGCCGGTCCGGCAGATAGGCGACATGCGCCTTGCCGATGATCGGCACCATGTGGTGCTCGCAATGCGACTCGAAGTCGATGTCGCGCAGCAGCACCATCTCGTCGTAGCCCTCGACCTCCTCGAAGGTGCGGGACAGCAGCTCGACAGGATCCTGGTCGTAGCCGCGGAAGAATTCCTCATAGGCCTTGACCACGCGTTTCGGCGTGTCGCGCAGCCCCTCGCGCCCGATATCCTCGCCGGCCCAGCGCAGCAGCACGCGCACCGCCTCCTCGGCCTCGGAACGGCTCGGGCGCTGCTCGGACGCGGATTGTGCCGTGACGTTGGCCGCCACAGGGGTGAAGGGGTTGCGGGTCATGGTGCCGGCCTCTCCGGGCGGTTGTCGATGGCGGTGATGTCCCACGCTGCGGCCCGGGCCTGGGTCGCGCGGGATTTCGGGATGATCTTGGTCACGTCAGTTCAATCGGATCGTGCGGTGCGGGCTGTCCAGCGAAAAGGCGGGGATCGCCACGTCGAAGCGCTCGCCGGCCGGGGTTTCCATCTGATAGGTGCCGACCATGATGCCCGAAGGCGTCGCGATCGGCGCGCCGCTGGTGTACTGGAACACCTTGCCCGGCTCGATCACGGGCTCGACCCCGACCACGCCGGGGCCGCGCACCTCCTGCACCCGGCCGAATTCGTCGGTAATCCGCCAGTACCGGCTGCGCAGCTGCACCCGCTCCGCCCCGTGATTGGCGATGCGGACGTGATACGCCCAGACGTAGTGGTTCTCGTCCGGCGAGGACTGGTCCTCGAGATAGACCGGCTCGACCGACACCTCGATCGCCCGGGTTTCCGCAGTGTACATGACCTCGATCCGCTGGCCGGGGGCGCGGAGGCGCCCCGTGTCTCCCCATCAGACTATATGGGACGCCCCGGTGTCGCGTCCAATCGCGACACCGCCGAGGACTCAAATCCGATCTCGACCCGGTCATTCGCCGGCTCCGCCTGCCCCGCCGGGGCCGGCAGCAACGGATCGGCCGCGCCGGCGCCGGTGACCGTGATCCGGTCGGGCGCGATGCCCGCTGCCTCCAGCCGGGCCGCGACCAGCCGGGCCCGCCGCAGCGAC
>NZ_JANX01000501.1 GCF_000767795.1 Inquilinus limosus MP06
CGACACGCGGCCGAGGTCGACCGGCACGTCGGCCAGGTCGTCGCGCCCGCCGCGTAGCAGCGCGCCGATCCGCTCGATGATCCGGGCGATGTCGGGCGGGGCGCGCCTTCCTCGGCGCCGGGGCAGCGGCGGAGCAGGCGCTGCCGCGTCTTCTCCGCGCTGGACCCCGGCAGCTGCACGCCGGTGATGCCGCGCGGGCCCCAGGCGATGCCGCAGGGGCCGATGGCGGTCTCGAACAGGGTGTAGAGATGGTCGCTCATGGTGTGGATGCTAGCACCGGGCCGGAAGGCGGTCGGCCCGGTTCTTGCGGTCAAACTCAATGACCGACGGTTGCCGGGTTGTGCTCCGCCGCCTCGACCTCCACCTCGCGCGGCGCCGCAGTCGCCGGGCGAGGGGCGATCGGGATCAGCCAGATGGTGACGAAGGTCAGCACCGCCATCGCCACCACGCCCAGGAAGGTCCAGTGCAGCGCCCGGTCGAAGACGTCGCGGACCGACGGGTTGGCGGCCAGCTCGGCCAGGCCCGCCGGCTGGTTCAGCACGTCGTGCACCCTCGCCGCCAGCGCGCCGCTGCCGAAATGGACGATGCCGATGTTCAGGATGGCGCCCAGCGCTGTGGCGCCGATGGTGCTGCCCAGGTTGCGGCCGAAGATGATCGACGCCGTGGCGCTGCCGCGCATCGACCATTCGACGCTGTCCTGCACCACGGCGATGGTGGTCAGGCTGATCAGCCCCATGCCGAAGCCCATGATGAAGGCGCCGGCCCCGGCCACCACCGGATGGGTCTGCGGCGTCAGGAACAACAGGAAGCTGGCGCCAAGGGGGAACAGCAGGCTGCCGGCGCGCAGGGTGCGGCGCACGCCGAAGGCGCGGTACAGCCGCTGCGACAGCATCACCGCAAGCGGCCAGCCGAATACCAGCATGCTCAGGGTGAAGCCGGCGGTGATCGGCGACCGCCCCAGCACGCCCTGGACATAGACCGGCAGGATGGTGGTCAGCCCGATCAGCGCCATGCCGGCCAGCACGGTGGCGACGTTGCTGGTGGCGACCAGCCGGCGGCTCCACAGCTCCAGCGAGATGATCGGCTCCGGCGCCCGCCGCTCCTGCCACAGGAACAGCAGGCCTGCGACCAGGAACAGCAGCCCCAGCCCGCCCAGCACCCAGCCGCTGGCCTCGGTCTCGGTCAGGATCACCAGCAGCGACACGATGGCGACCGAGAACAGCGCGGCGCCGGTGTAGTCGATCCGGACCTTACGCGGCTCGATCCGCTCCTTCAGGAACAGGATGAAGCCGGCGATGGTCAGCACGCCGAATGGCAGATTGATCCAGAAGATCCAGGCCCAGGACAGGGTGTCGACGATGACGCCGCCGGCCAGCGGCCCGATGACGGCGGAGGTGGCCCAGACGCTGGCCATCAGGCCCTGCGCCCGGCCACGCTCCTCCAGCTTGTACAGGTCGCCGACCACCGTCATGGTCACCGGCGTGATCGCCCCGGCGCCCAGGCCCTGCATGAGGCGGAACAGGATCAGCGACCCCATCGACCAGGCGAAGCCGCACAGCACCGACCCGATCAGGAACAGGATGGTGCCGCCGACCAGCACCGGCTTGCGGCCGAAGACGTCCGACATCTTGCCGTAGATCACGGTGGTGGTGGACTGGGCCAGCAGGAAGGCCGAGAACACCCAGCTGTAATAGGTGAAGCCGCCCAGCTCGCCGACGATGCGGGGCATGGCGGTGGCGACGATCGTCGCCTCGATCGCGACCATGAAGGTCGCCAGCATGATCGAGGCGATGACGAACGGGCGCTTCGATCGATCGACAGCTGTGGACATCGGCGTTCCTCCGGGCCTCGGGCGGGCCGGTGCGGCGGGCGGGGGTCTCTGCGGATGACGGATGGCTCATCCTACATTCGACACCGGGCGCTGGCGTGGGGGTGCAACGCAGCCATGCATCCCCACGCCTGCCCCTTGTTCCAGACGCCGGGATTGCCCATGGCCGCCGCCGGCCCAGCTTTCTGGACGGGCTCAGCACGGGGAGGGGACCATGCTCTACAAGGGAAGCTGTCATTGCGGCCGCGTCGCCTTCGAGGTCGAGGGCGATCTGACCGGCGCCGTGTCCTGCAACTGCTCGATCTGCGCCCGCAAGGGCGCGCTGCTCTGGGCCGTGCCGCATCTCGACCTGCATGTGCGGGCCGAGCCGGTGGATCTCGGCACCTATCTGTTCAACCGGCACGTCCTCCAGCACCGCTTCTGCCGTAACTGCGGCATCCATGTCTTCGCCGAGGACGCCGCGCCGGGGGCCGACCGGTCGGCCTATATCAACATCCGCTGCCTGGAGGACATCGACCTCGCGGCGGTGCCGGTGCATGAGTTCGACGGCCGGTCGATGTAGCGGCTCAACCCCGGTCCAGTCCGGGAATCCGCGGCAGCTCCGCAGCCAGGTGGTCGACGAAGGCGCGGACCCGGCGCGGGACGAAGCGGGCGGAGGGGTAGACCGCATGCACCTCCAGCGGGGCATAGGCATAGCCATGCATCACCCGCACCAGCGCGCCGCTGTCCAGCAGCGGCTGCACCAGCGGCAGCTGGGCGCCGCCGATGCCGATCCCGGCGCGGATCGCCTCGATCAGCACGAAGGCGTTGTTGGCCAGGAAGCGGGATTGCACCCGCACCTCCAGCGGCCCGTCCGGCCCGGCCAACGGCACCGCGTCGCCCGCCGCCGCCCAGCTGAAGCGGACATGCGGGTGGCGGGCGAGATCTTCCGGCGTCTCCGGGCTGCCATGGGCGGCAACATAGCCGGGCGACGCCACCAGGATCCGCCGCAGCGTCGCCAGCCGGCGCGCCACCAGTCCGGGCGAGGCCAGGGCGCCGAGGCGGATGGCGACGTCGACGCCCTCGCCGATCAGGTCGGCATAGCGGTCATCGGCGATCAGCTCGACTGACAATTCCGGATGGCGCTGCTGGAAGCCGATCAGGATCGGCGCCAGATGCGCCTGGCCCAGCCCGGCCGGGGCATGCACCCGCAGGCTGCCCGTGAGTGCGTCCGACACCTCGGCCAGCCCGTCCTCGGCCTCGGCCACCGCCTCCAGGATGCGGCGGGCCTGGGCGCGGTAGCGCTCGCCCGCCTCGGTCAGCGCCAGGCGGCGGGTGCTGCGGTTCAGCAGGCGCACGCCCAGCCGCCGCTCCAGCGCCGCCACCTGCTGACTGACCGCCGGCTGGGTCAGGCCCAGCGCCCGCGCCGCCGCCGACAGGCTGCCGAGCTCCGCCACCCGCAGGAAGGTGGCCATGGTGGCGAAGCGGTCCATACGGCAACCATCTCAAAAATTTGCTTATAGATGATAGTCAATCAGTCCATCTACTCAATCCATTCGGAATGAATGATCTCTGGGCCAGGACACAGGCACGGAGAGAGCGATGGACCGGAAGACGGCGCTGGTGGTCGGAGCCCAAGGGGTGATCGGCCGCAACCTGGTGGAGCATCTGGCGACGCTGGAGGATTGGGACGTGATCGGGCTCTCGCGCCGCGGCGGCGAGGCCTCGGGCCGGGTCCGGCACGTCGCCGTCGACCTGCTCGATCCCGCCGATGCGCGCGACAGGCTCGGGGGACTGCGCGAGGTCACTCACATCTTCTACGCCGCCTTCCAGGACCGGCCGAGCTGGGCCGAGCTGGTGGCGCCGAACCTGGCCATGCTGGTGAACGCGGTGGAGGCCGTCGAGGTCGTGGCGCCGGGGCTGCGCCATGTCAGCCTGATGCAGGGCTACAAGGTCTATGGCGGCCATCTCGGCCCGTTCAAGACGCCGGCGCGGGAGGATGATCCCGGCCCGATGCCGCCGGAATTCATGATCGACCAGCTGGCCTGGCTGCGGCAGCGCGCCGCCACGCGGGGCTGGGGCTGGTCGGCGATCCGCCCGGCGGTGGTCGGCGGCGCGGCGCTGGGCAACACGATGAACCTGGCGGTCGCCATCGCCGTCTATGCCTCGATGGCGAAGGAGCTGGGCCTGCCGCTGCGTTTCCCCGGCAAGCCGGGCGCCTATGGCAAGCTGCTGCAGATGACCGATTCCGGCCTCTTGGCCCGGGCCACCGTTTGGGCCGCGACCGACCCGCGCGCCGCCGGCCAGGCCTTCAACATCGCCAATGGCGACCTGTTCCGCTGGGCGGACCTGTGGCCGCGCCTGGCCCGCTTCTTCGGGCTGGAGACGGCGCCGCCGCTGCCGATGCCGCTCGACACCATGATGGCGGACAAGGAGCCGCTGTGGCGGGCGATGATCGACCGGCACGGCCTGGCGCCGACGCCGTATCGCAACGTCTCGTCCTGGCGCTTCGCCGATTTCATCTTCGGCCTGGACTACGACATGTTCGGCGACACCACCAAGGCGCGCCTCTTCGGCTTCCACGACACGGCCGACACCGAGGCGATGTTCCTCGCCATCTTCCGGGATCTGAGGCAGCGCCGCATCATTCCGTGAGTGTCCGCTCTATCCTTGCCGCGATGCCGTCCAGCAGCAGGCCGAGACCATGGTCGAACTCGGCGTCCGGATCGGCGTCGCGCACCGCCGCCATGCCGTCGGCCAGCGTCGGATAGGCGGCGAGGTCGGCGGCGGCCATGCGCTCGCCCTCACGGTCGGCGGCGTCGGCGGCATCGGCCTGCTCCTCCAGCACCCAGCCGACGACATAGCGGCCGATCGCGATCTGGGCGCGCAGCGCGTCGGCCGGGGCAAGGCCGGCCGCGCATAGCAGGGCGGTCTCGGATTCGACCGCGGCGAACTCCGCCGGCTCCGGC
>NZ_JANX01000502.1 GCF_000767795.1 Inquilinus limosus MP06
GCTGCGCGACGCCGCCGAGTCGCGCCGCCGCCAGGGCGGGCTGACCGCCGACCCGCGCTGGCGCGGTAGTCGTCGGCTGACGACCGTACGACCGAAAGGTCCCGGTCGTATCCTGCAGGCGGCCGGGTATCGGCCGACCCAGGACGATGAGGGACGCGTGACCTATGTTCCGGTGAAGGCCCGGCGGCCGCAGGCGCCGCGCCAGCCCGCCGCCAGCGCCGACAGCCCCTTCGCCAAGCTGGCCGAGCTGCGCCGCACCAATGGCTGAGCGCGAAGAGATCGAACGCCCCCGGCTGGACAAGTGGCTGTGGCAGGCGCGCTTCTTCAAGACCCGCAGCCTGGCCGCCAAGGTCTGCGCCGCCGGCGGCATCCGCATCGACGGCGTGCCGACCCAGAAGGCGCATGCGGCAATCCGCCCCGGCATGGTGCTGACCTTGTCCAGGGCCGGCACATCCGGGTGATCGAGATCGTCGCCCTGGGCGAGCGGCGCGGCCCGGCCAGCGAGGCGCAGGGGCTGTATCGCGACCTGCAGCCGCCGACGCCGGACACCGCGCTCGCCCCCTCGGGCGGTCCCCGGCCGACCGGGCGCGACCGCCGCTCCCTTCCGCCGAAGGGCAACAGCGACTAAATCTCCCGCATGCTGAACCACATTCTCGACTGGGCCCGCGGCGGCGCCGGCCCGGTTGTCGACGAGGCCGCGCTGCGCCGCGCCGTCGCCGCCCTGCTGATGGAAGCCGCCCGGGTCGACGATTCGCTGGACGAGCCGGAGCGCGAGCGCATCCAGGCGCTGCTGGCCTGGCGCTTCCGGCTGGGCCCGTTCGAGGCGGCGCAGCTGGGCGCCGAGGCCGAGCGGGCCAGCGACGGCGCCGTGTCCTGGCACGCCCTGACCCACACCATCCGCGAGCATTGCGACGAGCCCGCGCGCATCCGCATTGTGGAAATGCTGTGGGATGTGATCCTCGCGGATGGTAATGTCGACGACCTCGAAGCCAATCTGATGCGGCGAGTCGCGGCGCTTCTATTCGTCTCGGATGCGGATAGCGGCGCTGCCCGCCGCCGTGTGCTTGCCCGCAATGGCGCCACGGCGGCCGCCAATGGAGAGCCGGAGTAACGTAAGTATGGCCTATGTGGTGGGTGAAGCTTGCATCAAGTGCAAGTACACGGATTGCGTCGAAGTGTGCCCCGTGGATTGCTTCTACGAGGGCGAGAACATGCTGGTCATCCACCCGGACGAGTGTATCGACTGCGGCGTGTGTGAGCCGGAATGCCCGGCCGAGGCCATCAAGCCGGACACCGAGGCCGAGGCGGCGGAGAAGTGGGGCGAGCTGAACCGCGAATACTCCGCGATCTGGCCGAACATCACCCGCAAGAAGGACGCCCCCGAGGACGCCGACTCCTGGAAGGAGGTCGGGAACAAATATCCCGAGCATTTCAGCGCGAATCCGGGCGAAGGCAATTGACGATTCGCCGAGTCCGCCGGCCTGCATTGCAAAAAAAGCGTCATGTCAGGGCGGACTCGGCCTTCATATCGGGTGCGCAACGTATTATAATCTTCGTCCATTCCCGGTGCTGACGACCAGTTCCGACCCATTCCCCTACGGGCCGGAATCGATTTCTGCGTCTTTTGTTTCGGTGCGGAGATCAGATGTGGTCGTGGCTGCGGCGAAGCGCGGGCGGAGGCCATAGGCGGCCGCCGCCGCTGGGTCCGACCACAGAGGGTGACTCCATTGGCAGACATGGCTCAGGAACTTGAGTACGACGTCGGCGACTACGTTGTGTACCCGGCGCATGGCGTCGGCCGCATCGAGGCGCTCGAGACGCACAGCATCAGCGGCATGACCGTGCAGCTGTATGCCATCAGCTTCGAGAAGGAGCGGATGACGCTCAAGGTTCCTGTCGGCAAGGCCAAGAAGTCGGGCCTGCGCAAGCTGTCGTCGAAGGACCGGATCAAGACTGCGCTGGAGACCCTGACCGGCCGCAGCCGCGTTCGCCGGACGATGTGGAGCCGCCGCGCCCAGGAATACGAGGCCAAGATCAACTCCGGCGACCCGGTGTCGATCGCCGAGGTGGTGCGCGACCTGCACCGCGCCACCGACCAGCCGGAGCAGTCCTACAGCGAGCGCCAGATCTACCAGGCAGCGCTGGAGCGCCTGGCGCGCGAGCTGGCCGCGGTCGAGCGGATCGACGAGGTCAAGGCGACCCAGAAGCTGGAGCAGGTGCTGAAGAAGGCGGCCTGAGCCCGCTGTTCTCGCAGACCGGCTTGGCCTCAAGCAGCGCGAAGCGCGGCAGGCCACTCAAGACTGAAAGAGGCGGCCTCCGGGCCGCCTTTTCCATGTCTCTGTGCTCTATCCAAAGAATCGTCATTGCGAGTGCAGCGAAGCAATCCAGGGCCGCACGAGCGGAGCCATGGATTGCTTCGTCGGCTTCGCCTCCTCGCAATGACGGCTCTGAGGCCAAGGCCGGGCTCTCCCGTACAAAGGGGCTGGTTTCACCGGGACGAGCCGCTAAACTGTCGCCGCAGATGACCGATCTCCCCGTCTCCGCGTGACACCCGATCCCGAGAAATTCGCCCAGCTCGGCCGCCCGAAGCGGATCTGGGCCGTGGGCGCCGTGCATGGCGATGCCGCCCGTCTGGCCGTCCTGCACGACCATGTCGCCGCCCGGTTCCAGCCCGGCGACCGGCTGGTCTATCTCGGCAACCTGATCGGCCGCACCGACCGGCTGCACGCGCTGGTCGACGAGGTGTTGTCGATGCGGCGGGCCCTGATCGCCCGCCCCTTCGTGCTGGCCGAGGACGTCGTCTTCCTGCGCGGGGCGCAGGAGGAGATGTGGCAGAAGATGCTGCAGCTGCAATTCGCCCCGAACCCGCAGGACGTGCTGCGCTGGATGCTGGCCCAGGGGGTCGAGGGCACGCTGCGCGCCTATGGCGGCCGGCCCGAGGAGGGCATGGCGGCGGCGCGCGAGGGCGCCGTCCGCCTGACCCGCTGGACCAACGGGCTGCGCGAGGCGATGCGCGCGGCGCCCGGCCACAACGCGCTGTATGCCGCGCTGCGCCGGGCCGCCTTCACCGAACCCCGCTTCGCCGGCGATGACGGCATCCTGTTCGTCAGCGCCGGCATCGATCCCAGCCGGCCGCTGGCGGCGCAGGGCGACGCCTTCTGGTGGTCCGCCGCCGGCTTCGCCGGGCTGGCCGAGCCCTATGCCGGCTTCCGCCGCCTGATCCGCGGCCACGACCCGGCCGGCGGCGGGCTGCAGTTGGAGGGGCTGGCGGTGACGCTCGATTCCGGCTGCGGCCGCGGCGGCCGCCTGGCCTGCGGCCTGTTCGAGCCCGACGGAACGCTGGCCGAGATCGTCGAGGCGTAGCCGCACCCGCCAGCCCTCTCCGAGGAGAGGGGATTGCTCACTCCCTCGGGGCCTTTCACCCCATTCCTCGCCGTCATTGCGAGGAGGCGAAGCCGACGAAGCAATCCAGGGGCCGGTTCACACCGGCCCCTGGATTGCTTCGCTGCGCTCGCAATGACGATCTTTGGTATTCCAAAAAAGCCTCTCCTCGGGTGAGGGGGTGGCTCCGGCCCATCCGATCCGACCGGATCCGCTGTAACGAACCGGTCCGATCGAGCGAACCTTTAGACAAAGGGACAAGCTCCCGCCCGGCGAGGGAACGTCGCCGGGCGGGGGGGTGTTCGTCTAGCAGGTCGCGGCACTGATCCGCGGCGCCGTTCGGCCGAAGAGGGGGCGTCCATGCCGCATCTCGACGATCCCGAGACCCAGCGCGCCAACCTGAAGTTCATCAAGGCGTCGATGAGCGAGCCCTTGCTGTCGCGCGAGGCCGAGTTCGAGCTGGCCCGGCGCTGGCGCCAGGACAATGACGAGCCGGCGCTGCACGCCCTGGTCCGGGCCTATACGAGGCTGGTCATCGCCACCGCCTCCCGCTTCCGCAACTACGGCCTGCCGGTCGGCGACCTGGTGCAGGAGGGCAATGTCGGGCTGATGCAGGCCGCCGCCCGCTTCGAGCACGACCGCGAGGTCCGCTTCTCGACCTATGCCGCCTGGTGGATCCGCTCGGCCATGCAGGACTACGTGCTGCGCAACTGGTCGATCGTGCGCACCGGCACCACCGCGGCGCAGAAATCGCTGTTCTTCAACCTGCGGCGGCTGCGCGCCAAGATCGAGAGCACCACCGGCCAGCCCGGCATGACCCAGGCCGGCCGCGCCTGGATCGCCGGCGAGCTGCGGGTCGACGTCGCCGATGTCGAGGCGATGGAGATGCGGCTGGCCGCCGCCGACCAGTCGCTGAACGCCCCGATCTCCGAGGAGGGCGAGGATGACTGGCAGGGCCTCCTGGCCGACACCCGCCCCTCGCCCGAGGAGGTGGTGATCGGCCTGCGCGACAACGTCACCCGGTCGCGCTGGCTGGCCGAGGCGATCGGCGCGCTGAGCCCGCGCGAGCAGACCATCATCCGCCAGCGCCGGCTGCGCGACAGCGGCGCGACGCTGGAGGAGCTGGGCCGCCAGCTCGGCGTCAGCAAGGAGCGGGTGCGCCAGCTGGAGCACCGGGCGCTGACCAAGCTGCGCGCCTCGATCTCCCAGCATGTCAGCCGGCCCGAGGAGCTGTTCCTGGAGGAATAGCCGCGGGGTTCGTCTCACTCACTCCACGATCAGCTTGACCCGGCTCCCGGGCGTCACCTCATCGCCCGGCACGTCGTTGAGCAGCCGGAACCAGGCCTCCGCCGCCTCCACCCGCATCCGCCCGGCGAGATCGGCCACGCT
>NZ_JANX01000503.1 GCF_000767795.1 Inquilinus limosus MP06
GCGGTCACGACAGGCGCTCCACCAGCTTCACGCGCGGGTCGAGCGCCGCATAGGCGAAGTCGACCAGCAGGTTGATCACCACGAAGATGAAGGTCACCAGCATGACGTAGGAGACGATGACCGGGCGATCGAGCTGGTAGATGCTGGTGATCAGCAGCTTGCCCATGCCCGGCCAGGCGAAGACCGTCTCGGTGATGGTCGAGAAGGCCAGCAGCGAGCCGAACTCCATGCCCAGGATGGTCACGATCGGGCTCAGGATGTTGCGCAGGATGTGGCGGCGGACGATGCGCCGGCTGCCGACACCCTTGGCGCGGGCGAATTTGACGTAGTCCTGGTTGCGGGCCTCCGCGGCGCCGGCGGCGGTCAGCCGGATCATCAGCGCGATGTTGGGGATCGACAGGTTCAGTACGGGCATCGCCAGGTGCCGCCACCCGTCGAGGGTCAGGAAGCTGAAGGGAATGCCGAGGACCGCGACCGTGTCGCCGCGGCCGGAGGCGGGCAGGAGGCGCAGCCAGACGGCGAAGACCAGGATCAGCACCAGCCCCTTCCAGAAGCTTGGGATCGAATAGCCGAAGATCGAGCCCGTCATCACCGCGCTGGAGAGGCGGCTGCCGTCGTTCAGCCCGACCCACAGGCCGATCGGAATGCCGATCAGGCTGGCGACCAGCAGCGACAGCGTCACCAGCTCGAAGGTCGCGGGCAGCCGGGTCAGGATCAGGCGCAGCGCCGGTTCGCCGTGGACGAAGGACGTGCCCATGTCGCCATGCAGCCCGTTCCACAGGAAGGTGGCGTATTGCGTCCAGATCGGCTGGTCGAGGCCCAGCCGCGCAATCAGCTCCTGCCGCTCCAGCTGGGTGGCGTCGGGGCTGATCAGCAGGTCGGCGGGGTTGCCGATGGCATAGACCGCGAGGAACACGGCCACGGACACGGCGAAGAGCACCGCGATGCTCTGCAGAAGGCGCTGGAAGGCGTAGAGCGTCATGTCTGCCGGGACCGGTGGAGGGGATGCCGGCGCGCCAAGCGCGCCGGCCTCGGAACGGGACGGCGGTCAGTCCGACGCGGCCATGGTGATGTCCTGGGCCAGCGTGTACTGGTCCATCCGCCCCTCGTAGTGCAGCCCCTTGCGGAAGGCCCAGAGCGAGCTTTCGAAGTGCAGCGGGATGAAGCCGAGCTTGTCCATCGCCATCTGCGTGGCCTGGCGCAGCAGCTCGGCCCGCTTGGTCTCGTCGACCGTCCCGATGGCCTGGATCAGCACCTTGTCGAAATCCGGGTCGGACCAGGCGCCGTAATTCGAGGCGCCGATGCCGAGCGAGTCATTGTCCGTTGTCACGTATTGCCGCAGGAACGACGCGGCGCCACCGCTGGTCGAGCCCCAGCCGCCCATCGCGAAGCTGAACTCCCGCTTGGCGCGCCGGGTGAAGAAGATCGAGCTGGTCATGGCGTCGAGCTTGGTCCGGATGCCGACGCGGGTCAGGAACTGCGCCACCGCCTGGGCGACCTGGGAATCGTTGATGTAGCGATTGTTGGTCGCGTGCAGCGTGACGTCGAAGCCGTCGGGATAGCCGGCCTCGGCCAGCAGCGCCTTGGCCTGGGCGGGGTCGTAGGGCAGCGGCTTCGGGTCGGGGA
This sequence comes from Inquilinus limosus MP06, assembly GCF_000767795.1. GTDB lineage: Bacteria > Pseudomonadota > Alphaproteobacteria > DSM-16000 > Inquilinaceae > Inquilinus > Inquilinus limosus_E. The sequence goes on from NZ_JANX01000503.1 coordinate 1,627, forward strand.
GGGCGCCGAACATCGTGCTCGGCACGAACTGATAGGCGGGCTCGGCGAAGCCGTCCATGATCCGGCTGACGATGGCCTTGCGGTCGATCGCCATCGACATGGCCTTGCGTACGCGCTCGTCCTGGAACGGGTTGGCGCCGGTCTTGGTCTCGATGAACGGGCTCTTGTCGCGCCCGATATCCATCTGCAGGAAGATCACCCGGCTCGATTCCTTCGAGGCATAGGCCAGGTCGTCGCGTTGCTTGATCTGCGCGATGTCGCGGGCGGCCGGCGCGTCGATGAAGTCGTAGTCGCCCGACAGCAGCCCGGCGAGGCGCGGGCCGTCGGACGGCACCGGCACGAACTTCACATGGTCCCATTCCGGCGCCTTGCCGAAGTAATGGGGATTGTGGCTGAGGGTGATGCCGCTGCCATGTTCGTACTTGTCGAGCAGGAACGGCCCGGTGCCGATCGCGTCCTTGCCGGAATTGAAGTCGTCGACACTCGGCCAGGGGCCGGTGACGCCGCATTTGTTGGCGAGGTCGAAGGTGATCTTGCCGTGCTGGACGATGCCCTCGCTCAGGATCGCGATCTCGGCCACCAGCTCGGGCAGCAGCGGTTCCACCGCCTTGGTGGTGATGCGCAGCGTGTAGGGATCCGGCGCCTCGACCGAGGCGAAGTTGCGGACCTCGTCCGAGAACGACGCGTTGACGCTGCCCTCGTTGTTCATCACCCGGCAGAAGGTGAAGATCACGTCGTCGGCGTTGAAGTCCGAGCCGTCCGAGAACTTCACGTCGTCGCGCAGCTTGAAGACCCAGCTGTGGTCGTCTTCCGCCTTCCAGGATTTGGCGAGATCCGGCTTGATGGCGTTGTTCGCGTCGGAGGCGCCGAGCGCGGAGAAGATGTGCAGCGCCAGGGCATTGTTCGACGAGACGTCGTGATAATGCGGGTCGGCGGCGGACGGCTCGGCCGCCTGGCCGATCGTCAGGTCCTTGGCCGAAGCCGCGCCGGTTGCGAGCAGCAGAAGCGCTGCAGCGTAGGTTGCCCAGTGCCGGATTTCCACGGGAAGCCCCCTCTGGCTGTGTGCGTCTTGCATTGACGAACAATTTTTTTCGTCGCAATGAAAAGCGTGAAAAATCTAGGAGTCAAGAGCGAGCGCGCGGATGGGCAGGGTTTATTACTCCGAGGTCGCGCAGCTGGTCGCGAAGGCCTATGACCGGCTCAGCCCCGGCCATCGCCGCATCGCCGATTTCATCCTCAGGCATCCGACCGAAGCCGCGACGCTGAACAATGTCGAGCTGGCGGCCCGCTGCGAGGTCTCCAACGCGACCGCCAACCGCTTCCCCAAGGCGATCGGCTTCTCGGGCTTTGCCGAATTCCGGAACTCCCAGCGCGACGCGCTGCGAACCGATCTGTCGCCGGCGACCAAGCTGCGGGAGGAGATCGACGAGACCGCGGGTCCGTTCGACGTGATTCAGGACGGGCTGCGGCAGGATTTGGCGAATCTGAACCGGACCCTGGCCGGCATCGACGAGGAGAGCTGTGCCCGGGCGATCGAGTTGATTCTCATCGCGGAGCGGATCTTCGCCTTCGGCATGGGGTTGAGCCGGCATGTGGCGGGGCTGCTGATCCATGGGCTGGAGCCGTTCTGCCGGGGCAATGCGACGGAGATGGGGGCCGGCGGCGGGGCCAATTCGGCCATGCGGCGGGTGGTGCATTGCGGACCACGGGACCTGTTGATCCTGGCGTCCTTTCCGCGCTACTCGGCCGAGACGCTGGATATCGCGAGGATCGGCCGCGAGAACGGGGCCATGATCATCTGCCTGACTGACCGGCCGACCAGCCCACTGACGAAATACGCCGACGTCGTCTTCTACGCCCAGGCCGAACGGGCGCTGCTGCCAAATTCGGCCACGGCGGCGGTGGCAATCGCTGAGGGCATCATCGCCGCGGTCTCCAATCGCCGCTCCGAAGGAATCGACGTGCATCGGAAGCTGGCCGAGAGCTATCGACCGGAGTGACGCTGCTGTATCCGGCAGATCAGGCGCCGCCGCTCGGCTTCTCGGAGACGACGCTCCAGCGTGTCGCTGACGGCGAGGGCGGCCGGGTGGGCGATCATGGGTGGATTTGGTCTTACGGAAAGTTAATAAAGAATTCAGAATTCTGAGTATTACGGCCGGTTCTTTTCTTGCTGATGCTGCGGCATCCTGTCCTTGCCGCCGCTTCGCTCATTGACACCTTTACTTCCGACAAAATCTCTAGGGGGCGGCGCCGGGCTTGTTCCGGTGCCGCGTCCCGTGGGGATCCCTGCCGATGCCGGAGCTGAACTGGGGCGTCTTCGACCTCAACCTGCTGGTCGTGTTCGACGCGGTGATGAACGAGCGCAGCGTGACCCGCGCGGGCGCCCGCATCGGCCTGAGCCAGCCGGCGATGAGCCATGCCCTGGCGCGGCTGCGCCATCTGCTGAAGGACGAGCTGTTCATCCGCAGCCCGCATGGCATGATGCCGACGGCGCGGGCCGAGGAGATCGCGGCCCCGGTCCGCCGCGCGCTGGGCGACCTGCAGCTCTCGCTGCACGCCCCGGCCTTCGATCCCGCGGCGGCCACTCATAGCTTCCGCATCGCGGTCGACACCTACAGCGCCGTGGTGCTGGCCCCGGCGATCGTCGCCCGCTGCGCCGCCCTCGCCCCCGGAATGGTGCTCGACATCCGCGCCAGCGGCATGCTGAACGCGCCGGACCGGCTCGACCGCGGCGATCTCGACCTGGCGATCGGCGCCGCCGAGCCGGACGGCGAGCGCTTCGTCCGGCACCGCCTGCTGCGCGATGATTTCGTCGCCCTTCTGGGGCACGGCCTCGCCGGCACCGGCCGGACGCTGACCGCCGCCGGTTTCGCGGCGCTGCCGCATGTCGAGGTCTCGTCCCTGTCGGAGGAGCTGGGTTTCCTGGACCGCACCCTGGCCGGGCTCGGCCTGCAGCGCCGGATCGCGCTGCGCGTCCCGCTGCTGTCGGCCGGGCCGGTGCTGGCCGGGGCGCCGATGGTGGCGGTGCTGCGCCGGCACCTGGCCGAACGCCTGGCGCGGGACCATGGGCTGGAGGTGCGGCCGCTGCCGCTGGCATCGCCGCGGGT
>NZ_JANX01000504.1 GCF_000767795.1 Inquilinus limosus MP06
TCTCGGTGGGCTTGCTCAGTTGCACCAGCTCACCGGTGCCGCAGTCGCGCAGCACCTGGCCCTGGACGTCGCGCACCACGCCGCGGGCGGCCCCGCCCGGCGCGCCGCCGAACAGGCCGGGGTTGCTCGACTTCACCCCCTCCGGATACACCGCGACGAAGGTCGTCAGCCCGTCATCGGCCAGCTTGCGCAGCGACACGCGCTGGCCGAGGCCGCCGCGATGCCGGCCCGGGCCGCCGGAGTCCTGGACATAGGTCTTCTCCAGCACCAGCACCGGCACGCGGGTCTCGAACAGCTCGACCGAGGTGTTGGCGGCGGAGGTCGGCCACAGCAGCCCCGACTTGCCGTCGCCATGCGCCGAGGCGCCCTGCCCGCCGCCCATGAACAGCATGTCGGAATAGGTCGCCCCCGCCCCGTCACGGCCGTAGATGGTCGCGGCCACCGGCAGGCCGGTGAAGGCCTGCACCTTGTCCGGCGCGGCCTCGGCCAAGGCGCGGAAGATGTTCGGGGCGATGTACCAGCCGGTGCGGGTGCGCAGGTTCACCGCCATCGGCTTGGTGGCGTTGAGGATCGACCCTTCCGGCGCCTTCACCTCGAACGGCCGGTAGCAGCCGGCATTGCCGCGGACATTCGGCGTCAGCATGCATTTCAGCGGATAGGTCGCATGCGCCGAGGTGTAGTTCAGCGTGCAGTTCAGTCCGCCCTGCGGCAGTTGCGCCGGCGCGCCGTCGAAATCGAGAGTGATGCGGTCGCCGGCGATGGTCAGCGCCAGCGGATAGCGCAGCGTCTGGCCCAGCGGGTTGTTCTCGATCTCCGACCGGTAGGTGCCGTCCGGCAGCGCCGCGATCGCCTCGCGCATCGCCTTCTCGGACCGGCCCTGCACCACCGCCGCCAGAGCCCGCAAATCCTGCATGCCGTATTCGCGCATGAAGGCGACGAGGCGTTCGGCGCCTAGCGCGTTGGCGGCGACGAAGGAGTGGATGTCGCCCGTCACCTGGCCGGGGTTGCGGACATTCTCGGCCAGCAGGCGGAACAGCGTCGCGTTCGGCCGCCCCTCCTCCACCAGCTTCATCGGCGGGATCTGGAAGCCTTCCTCGTAGATCTCGCGCGCCCGCAGGCTGTCCTTGGTGCCGCCGATGTCGGAGACATGGCCGACCGTGCCCATCAGCCCGACCAGCCTGCCGTCATGGAACACCGGCGTGACCACGGCGATGTCGAACAGATGCCCGGCGCACAGCCACGGATCGTTGGTGACCAGCACGTCGCCCGGCCGCAGCGTCTCGGCCGGGTACTCCTGCAGCAGCGCCTTCACTGCCCGCGGCAGGGTCAGGTTGAACACCGGCATCGCCCGCGGCGAATGCGCCAGCGTCTCGCCCTCGGGGTCCAGCAGCTCGCAGGCGAAGTCCTGGGCCTCGGAGATCACCAGCGAGAAGGCGGTGCGGCAGACCGTCAGCCACATCTCCTCGACCACGGTGACCAGGCGGCTCCACATGATCTCCAGCGCGATCGGGTCGGCCTCGATCCGGGCGATCGCCTCCGGCAGCTTCATCTCGGCGGTGACCAGCGCCTGGACCGGCGCGGCGACGCCGATGGCGATGCGCAGGTTCAGCGTGTCGTCGACCCGGACGATGTCGCCGGGTGGGACGATGGTGGTCGATTCCCGTTCCTCGATGATCGCCGGCCCCTCGATCCGGTCGCCCGGCACCAGGGCGTAGCGGTCATAGACCACGGCGTCGACCAGCCCCTCGGCGAAGCGGGCCAGGCGCACGCCCTTGCGCTTGGCCGTAGCATCGCCGCCGCCGGCCGCGCCGGTCAGCGACAGCGTCGGGGTCGGCCCCAGGCAGCGGACGCGGAAGTTGATCGCCTCGATCTCGGCCCCGCCATAGAGCGAGGTGTAGCGGGCGGTGTAGACCTCGGCGAAGGCGGCGCGGATGGCCTCCAGGCTGCCGGCATCGATCGGGCCGGAGGGCAGCGGCACGGCGATCTCGTGCATCTGCCCGGTCAGCCGCATGTCGGCGCTGCGCTCGACCGTGACCGACGCCGCATCGACGCCCGCCTCGGCCAGCCGCCGCCGGCCCTCGGCCTCCAGCTCCGCCAGCACGCCGTTGACCGTACCGGCGTCGAAGTCGCCGGAGAAGCGAACCGGATGCGACCGCACCAGCTCGAAGGACAGCGGCGCCGCGAGGAAGCCCAGCGCCGAGGCGGCGCCGGAGGCCGGCGGGATGATCACCTCGGCCACGCCCAGCACCCGCGCCACGCCGGCGGCATGGGCCGGGCCGGCGCCCCCGAAGCCGACCATGGCGTAGCGGCGCGGGTCCTTGCCCTTCTCGACCAGATGCACCCGGGCGGCGGCGGCCATGCTCTCGGTCACCACCTTGTGGATGCCCCAGGCCGCCTCCTCGACCGACAGGCCCAGCGGCTCAGCAACGCGCGCCACCGCGGCCTCGGCCGCCGCCTTGTCCAGCGCCATGCGGCCTCCCAGGAAGAAGCCGGGGTCGTAATAGCCGAGGACCAGGTTGGCATCGGTCACGGTCGGCTCCGTCCCGCCCTTGCCGTAGCAGGCCGGGCCGGGGTCGGAGCCGGCGGAATGCGGCCCGACGCGCAGCAGCCCGACCTCGTCGATCGAGGCGATCGAGCCCCCGCCGGCGCCGATCTCGATCATGTCGATCACCGGCGCCTTGATCGGTAGGCCCGAGCCCTTCTTGAAGCGGTGCACCCGCCCCGCCTCCATCATCGGCGCAATCTCGGCGCGGCCGTCCTCGATCATGCAGGCCTTGGCGGTGGTGCCGCCCATGTCGAAGGAGATGACGTCGGCCTTGCCGGCCAGGGCGCCGAACAGCGCCGTGGCCAAGCCACCGCCGGCCGGGCCGGATTCGAGCAGCCGGATCGGGAAGGCGCGCGCCGTCTCCGGCGCCACCAGCCCGCCGGCCGAATGCATCAGCCGCAGCGTGCCTGCGAAGCCGCGCGCCGCCAGCTCCCGCTCCAGCCGCTGCAGGTAGCGATCCATCAGCGGCTGGACATAGGCGTTGGCGCAGGTGGTGACGCAGCGCTGGTACTCCCACAGCTCGGCCACGACCTCGGAGGACAGGGAGACGGCCAGCTGCGGGAACTCGGCGCGGGCGATCGCGCCGACGATCCGTTCATGCTCCGGGTTGCGGTAGGAATGCAGGAAGCAGACGGCGACGGCCTCGACGCCGTCGGCCGCCAGCCGCCGCAGCGCGCCACGGACGGCCTCGCGGTCCAGCGGCTCGACCACCGCGCCGTCGCGATCCACCCGCTCCGCCACCTCCAGCCGCAGCCGGCGGGCCACCAGCGGCTCCGGGAACTGCAGGAACAGGTCGTAGATGTCGTAGCGCTGCTCCGTGCCCATCTCCAGCACGTCGCGGAATCCCCGGGTGGTGATCAGCCCGAGCTTGGCGCCCTTGCGCTCGATCACCGCATTGGTGACCAGGGTGGTGCCGTGCACCATCTCGCCGACATCCGCCAGCCGGATGCCGGCCATCTCGACCAGCTCCTCGATGCCGAGCAGCGCCGCTTCGGACGGGTCGTGCGGCGTGGTCAGCCGCTTGTGCAGCTTCACCGTGCGCCCCTCGCCGTCATAGAGGATGAAATCGGTGAAGGTGCCGCCGATGTCGAAGCCGATGCGCCAGCGCGTCGCCTGCATGATCGATCCGTTCCTTGATTACGCTGCGGAGGCCGAGAGCTCGGCCCGGTTCGTCCAGTTGGGGTCGCCGGCCAGGGCCGCGACCTCCCCTGCCCCGGCCAGCAGCCGGGCGATGATGTCCTCCCGCTCCTCCGCCGTGACGGTGGAGACCGGATAGGCGATGCAGAGGCTGACCGCCTCGCCCGTCTGTGGCGACCCGACCGCGACGGCCAGGGCGCCGACCCCGCGATTGGCCTCGTCATGGGATTCCGCGAAGCCCAGGCGACGCACCCTCTCCAGCCGCTGCAGCAGCTCGTCGATCGTCTGCGGCGCGGTCGGCGAGACCGGCTGCCAGGGTTCCCGGAACAGCTCCCGCACCTGATCGTCCGACAACCGCGCCAGCAGCGACCGGCCGGTGGCGCTGGAATGCGCGGCCAACGGCCGGCCGACCGGCGTCGCCACGCGCAGCACATTGGTGCCCGGGTGATAGGTCAGGCCGATGACCTCGCCGCCGTCGCGGATCGAGACATAGCCGGTGTGGCCGACCGCGGCGACGATCCGGGCCACCACCGCATCCGCCCGGCCGACCAGGGACGAGGTCGAGCTGTAGAGATGCGCGACGCCGAGGATCAGCGGTCCCGGCCGGTAGCGCTTGCTGTCGCCGATCGTCTCCAGCAGCCCGGCGTCGCGCATCGCCCGCAGCAGGCGGGAGATGTTGCTCTTCGGCAGGGACAGCAGCGACGACGCCTCGGTCACCGTGATCTCGGTGCGGTTGGTGGAGAAGCAGCGCAGGACAGCGGCGGCGCTTTCGAGCGTGGTCATGAAGCCATCCAAAAGTTCCATTTTATGGAACTTGAATTTCGAATATTGAAACTCTAGCAACAGGCAAAAATATCGATCAAGTCCCTTTGCAGGAGGCATGACGACGGGCCGGCGGAATGCCGGATTCTGGAACGACAAAGGTGTTCAAAGCATCGGGCGGCTAATAGCGCCCCAGCATCGCCCCCAGCACCAGATCCGCCTGGCGCAGCGGCGGCGGTTCCTGGACCAGGGCGGCGAAGACGTCGTGCCCGGCCCGGCGAAGCC
>NZ_JANX01000505.1 GCF_000767795.1 Inquilinus limosus MP06
GCCCCTCCGGGTCGACGCCCGCCAGCGGCCGGTCGGCGGTGCGGCTGCCGTCCTTCAGCACGGTGGCGTGGTCGCAGAGGTCCAGCACCTCGTTCAGCCGGTGCGAGATGTAGAGGATGGCGACGCCCTCGTCGCGCAGCCGCCGCACCAGCCGGGCCAGGGTCTGCGCCTCATGCGCCGACAGCGAGGAGGTCGGCTCGTCCAGGATCAGCACCCGCGGCTTGCGGTAGAGGGCCTTGGCGATCTCGACCATCTGCCGGCGGCCCAGCGCCAGGGCGTCGACCGGCAGGTCCAGCGGCTCGTCCAGCCCGACCAGGTCGCAGGCCGCCCGCGCCCGCGCCGCCAGCGCGCGGTAGTCGATCAGCCCCAGCCGGCGCGGATAGGCGCCGAGGCCGATATTCTCGGCGATCGACAGATGCGGCGCCAGGCTCAGCTCCTGCTGCACCACGGCGATGCCGGCGCGCTGGGCCTCGCGCGGGGTCAGGTGGCCGGCGCCGCGGCCGTCGACCGTCAGCGACCCGCCATCCGGCCGCAGCGCCCCGGACAGGATGTTGATCAGCGTCGACTTGCCGGCCCCGTTCTCGCCCAGCAGGGCATGGACCCGGCCGGGATGGAGATCGATCGAGACGCCGCGCAGCACCGGGTTGCCGAAGAAGGCCTTGGACACCCCCTCGGCACTGAGGATGGGCGACGCCGTCACGGCGCCGCCCCCGCCATTGAGGCCATGCTCACTTCGCCGCCAGCAGCTTGTCGAACAGCGCCGTGTCGTATTCCGAGAAGATGTAGCCGTCGGCCGGGAACTGGTCGGCCCGCGCCAGATAGCCGTCGATGCTGCTGTCGTCGATCACCGGCAGCGGCACCTTGACGAAGGCCGGCACGTCCTTGCCCGACAGCGCCTGCACCGCGGTGTAGACGGCCAGCGCGCCCAGCCAGTTCGGCTGCATCGTCGCCCAGCCCTTCATGTCGTGCTGCTTCCACAGCTCGAGGAACTGGCGGTAGTTCTCGCCGGTGGTCGGCACGAAGTCGCGGCCCTGCCGGTCCATCGCCAGGATCGCGCCGGCCGACAGCGCGCCGCCCAGCGACAGGATGCCGTCGATCTCCGGATTGGCGAACAGCAGGCTGGTCACCGCCTCCTGCGCCGGGGCGACGTTGTAGTCGGTGTTGGTCTCGGCCAGCACCTCGACGCCCGGATTGGCCTGCAGCACCGGCGTCGCGCCCTTGCGCCGGTCGTCGCTGACCGAGATGCCGGCCGGGCCGTTCAGGACGATGATCCTGCCCTTGCCGCCGATCTGCTTCACCAGCCACTCGGCGGCCTGGCGGCCCCAGTCGGCCGAATCGGTGTTGATCTTGGCCGTCACCTTGTCGGTCTGCACCAGGCTGTCGAAGTTGATGACCGCGATGCCCTTGCCGCAGGCGTCGGCGATCACCCGGTCCAGCGCCGTGGCCGACCCGGCGATCAGGATGATCGCGTCGACATCGGCGTCGATCATCGACTGGACCTGCTGGATCTGGGTGTTGGCGTTGCCCTGGGCGTCGGTGATCACCAGCTTGTCGACCAGCCCCTTGGCCTTCAGCTCATCGACCTCCTTGCTGATCGTGCCCTCGGTCTGCTTCATCCAGGTGGGGACGGAGTAGATGTTGGCCCAGCCGATGGTGAAGGGCGGCTTGCGGTCGCCCTTGATGCAGCCGGCGGCGGCCTCGGCCGCGCCGGTGGCGGCCGCCAGGGCCGCGATCGCGAATGCGGCGCAGCAGGCGGCGCGTGCCGCCGAGATCCTCGTCATCATCCCTCTCCCTGTCTGACCCGGCCCTGCCTGACCCGGACGGCCCGGTGTGTTGTCGGTTTGCTCGGGGCGAGGCCATCGGCATCGTCCCCGCGCCAAGGAGAAGCGGGACGCCCTGAGTCTGTCAAGACAACGTTGTCATCGGAAATGCGAGAGAGATGCCCCTTGCCGTTCCGGCCGGGGGTGTCCATCACCTTGGGGCCACATCCGAGAGACAGGACCATGCCCGCCCCAACCTTGCCCACCAACGACCGCGACGACGAGCTGCGCTACGCCATGAACCAGCTGGAGGCCTGGCTGGCGCGCTGGGGCGCCGGCCAGGCCCCGAACGGGCTGCAGCTGGCCGCGATCAAGCGGGCGGTGGGCGAGCTGCACATCGACGAGGGCGAGACCCATGCCGATGCCGAGCCCTCGGCGCATGAGGAGATCGCAGACCTGCTGGCGGCGGCGGACCCGGAGCATGCGCCCCTGGTCGAGGGCGGCGGCGACCCGGCCGCGGTAGACTACACCCTGCCGGAATTCGAGCGCGACATGGAGCTGCTGCGCCCGAAATACGAGTATCTCAGCTGGCTCGGCGGCCGCCCGGTCGGGCACGCGTAGAGTCGATCCGGCGCAATGTGGTTGGATGCGGATAGGAAGGGCTCGCCTGTCGGCGGCCCCTTTCCTACCGTCTATTTGGACGATCGCTCGTGGTCGGCGACATAGGCGGCGAGCGCGGCGTTCATCCGCGTCTGATAGCCTGGCCCCTGATCCTTGAAGTAGTCCAAGACGTGCTTGTCCACCCGGATCGTGATCGAGACCTTCGGTTCCGGAAGGGATCGGGACGCTCCCTCGATCCAGTCCTTGTCGAGCCGGCGCACACGCCCTTCATCCTCGATCTGGTGTGCGTCGATCTCTGCTTCCGTCGTCGCTTCGACCCGGGCCCAGTCCGTCCTACGACGGCCCTTCTCGGGCAATGCGGTCACGGTACAACTCCTTCTCATGTTTCCGAGCCTGCCGGGCGGTGATGATCCGCCGGACACCTGGCTCATCGGTGTACATCCACACGACGACGAGAACGTGCCCTTCGATCGCTCCGATGGTCAGATAGCGATCCTCGCCCTTTTGCGGCGAGGGGGAAGTTAGTGTCACTCGTCCCTCAATCAACTCGGGAAGATCCTCGAACGCGATTCCGCGATCTTCCCAGATCTTGTCAGCCTTCCTTTGATCCCATGTGTAACGATACCCGCGCACGTTCGGTTCTCCTGGTTCTCATTTGATGAATCATCCAAGAGTTTTTCACGGGTCCGTCTCCGATTGTTCATGCCCGGGTTGAATATTCCGGCAAGATGCCTGTCTGGACGGGGCACGGTATCGTCCAATCGTCCCACCGGCAAAAGGAATGTATGTACATACAATCTCGAAGTCAAGGATGCACGTCAAGGAACGGGTTGCACGCCGGAAATTCGATGGCAGCGCACAATCGGGTCAGCGAAGCAGCCCGAAAGCCGCCCTCACCTCCGCCGGCCGCCCATCCGGGGCGGCCGGCCAAGCCCGGGCATGTGCGCTGTCGCCGCAATGCCGCCGCCCGGCAGGCGGTCAGTAGTCCCAGAACACCGGCACCCAGCGGAAGCCGTCGCCGGCGGCAGCCACCCGGCCGACCGACGGGAACGGCAGATGGGTGGCCACCAGCAGCTCGCCGGTCCCGGCCAGCTCCCGCAGCAGGCGGGTGCGGACACGGGCCGATTCCTCGGGGTCGTGCTCGAAGCCGTTGTACCAGTCGGGGTGCTCGAACCCGACCGCGAAGACGAGGTCCCCGGCGAAGGTCAGCCGGTCGCCGCCCGACGCCACGCGGACCACGCTGTGCCCGGGGGTGTGGCCGCCGGTGCGCCGGGCCACCACGCCCGGCGCGACCTCATGCTCCTCCTCGAAGGTGTGGAGCTGGCCGCGATACAGCTCCACGAACCGCTTGGCGGCCGACCGCAGCGCGTCCGGGAAGCCCGGCGGCATCGAGACATGGGAGAAGTCGGGCGCCTCCCAGAACTTGACCTCGGCGGCCGACACATGGATGCGCAGGTCCGGGCGCAGCCGGTCCTTCACCCCGTCGACCAGCAGCCCGCCGACATGGTCCATGTGCATATGGGTCAGCACCAGGTCGGTCACGGAGCCGAGGTCGATGCCGGCGGCCTCCAGCCGCTTGACCAGCTGCCCGGCCCGCGGCAGGTGCAGGTCCGGGTCGAAGCCAAGCCCGGCATCGACCAGGATGGTCTGGTCGCCGCTGCGCACCACGACCGCGTTCAGCGCCCAGTCGAACGCGTCGGGCGGCAGGAACATGTCCTTCAGCCAGGCCGCCCGGGTAGCGGGGTCGACGTTGTGGGCCAGCATCGCGGTCGGCAGCGGCAGCACGCCATCGCTGACCACCAGCACGTCGATCTCGCCGATCCGCAGCGCGTAGCGCGACGGAACCAACTCTTCGGGCCCCTGTCGGACGGGGTGTGAGATGCTGTCCGGGCTCATCTTCGTCTCCTGCTGATCGCCTTGCATTCGGCACCGGCGACGCTACGGGGAGGCGTGTTTCCGGTCGATTGGGTCGAGGGAGAGGGCAGGCCATACCGGGGGATAGGTCCCGCCATTCCGGGTGCGGGGTGCCGGGTGCCGGATGACGGTGCCCGCGCCTTGGCGGCGGGCGGCGGCGACCTCCACCTTGCGGTTTCGCTGTCCTGGCCAGCCAGTTTCCCGTTCCCTTCGATAAGGCCCTCGACGTCTGCACAGGTGCGGATCTCGCCTCGGGAGCCCGATGCGATGACCGCGTCCTGCCCCTGGCGGTCCGCCGGACCGGGTCGTGTTAACGCAATGATCATTGCGCTCACCCCTGCATTTCGTTCATGATACGTTCCATGAAGGAGATGCCGGCCGAGTTCGATGTCGAGGCCTATGGCCGCGGCTGCGCGCTGCAGCAATGCG
>NZ_JANX01000506.1 GCF_000767795.1 Inquilinus limosus MP06
TGCTGTATGTCGACGAGGGCCAGGTGCTGACCTCGGCCGGCAGCGCCGCCGGGTTGGACCTGTGCCTGCACATCGTGCGGCGTGACTGGGGCGCGCGCATCGCCAACCAGGTGGCGCGGCGCCTGGTGGTGCCGCCGCATCGCGAGGGCGGCCAGGCCCAGTATGTCGACCGGCCGGTGCAGGTCGAGGAGCGGCCGCGCCTGGCCACGCTGTTCGACTGGGCCCGCCGGCACCTGGCCGAGGACCTGCCGCTGGAACGGCTGGCCGGCGAGGCCGGGATGAGCCTGCGCACCTTCCTGCGCCGCTTCCGCGAGGCCACCGGCACCACCCCGGCGGAATGGCTGGTCGGCGAGCGGCTGGCCCTGGCCCGCGACCTCTTGGAGACCACCGACCTGCCGGTCGAGCGCATCGCCACCGAATGCGGCTTCGGCTCGGCCGACACGCTGCGCCACCATTTCCGTCGCCGCCTCGCCACCAGCCCCGCGCGATATCGCGCCGGCTTTGCCCTCGGTTGAGCCGAGGATCGCCATGCTCAGATTGTTCGTCGCCATCGCCATTCCCGCCGCGCTGCGGCCCCGCCTGTCGTTGCTGCAGGGCGGCGTGCCCGGGGCGCGCTGGACCAACCCGGCCGATTTCCACCTGACCCTGCGCTTCATCGGCGAGGTCGACACGCTGGAGGCGGAGGAGATCGACGAGGCGCTGCATGCGCTGGCCGCGCCCGGCTTCAGCCTGGCGCTGGACGGGGTCGGCCAGTTCGGCACCAGGCGCGCCGCCTCGACCCTGTGGGCCGGGGTGGTGGCGGAGCCGGCGCTGACCTTCCTGCACGCCAAGGTCGACCGCGCCCTGGTGGCCGCCGGCCAGCCGCCGGACGACCGCAGCTACGCCCCGCACGTCACCCTGGCCCGGCTGCGCCAGGCCCCGGCCGAGCGGGTCGAGCGCTGGCTGCTGGAGCATGCGCCATTCCGGGCCGAGCCCTTTCCGGTCGACGCCTTCCATTTGTACCAGAGCCATGTCGGCCGCGAGGGCGCGGTCTACGAGATCCTGGAGAGCTACCCGCTGGCGCCGCCGAACGGGTAGGGGTCACCGCGCCCGCGCGCCCAGCCCCATCGCCTGGCGCATGAAGAAGCGCTTCACCGGCGGCAGCCGGCCGACCGCGGCAAGGCCGAGGTCGCGGGCCAGCTGCACCGGCGCCAGGTCGGTCGAGAACAGCCGGTTCAGCCCGTCAGTCGCCAGGATCATCGCCACATTGTCCGGCCGCCGCAGCCGCTCATAGCGCTGCAGCAGCGAGGGATCCCCGAGGTCGAGACCGAGGCGGCTGCGTTCGACCAGGAGTTCCGTCAGCACCGCGATGTCGCGCAGGCCGAGATTGAGGCCCTGGCCGGCGATCGGGTGGATGCCGTGCGCCGCCTCGCCGATCAGCGCCGCCCGCCGGGCGCCGTAGCGCCGGGCGTGGACGACGCCGAGCGGATAGGCGAAGCGCTTGCCCAGGGTGCGCACCGGTCCCAGCCAGTCGCCGACCGTGGCCTGCAGCGCCGCGTCGAAGGCCGCGGCCGGCCGGTGCACCAGGTCGTCGGCGGTGTCCGGATGCTCGGTCCAGACGATCGAGGAGCGGTGGTTGCCCTCCTCGTCGTCCGTCATCGGCAGCACCGCGAAGGGGCCGGCCGGCAGGAAATGCTCGACCGCCACGCCCTCATGCGGCTCGGCATGCGCCATGACGCAGACCACCGCCTTCTGCCGGTAGGCGAAGCTGCGCGCCGGGATGCCCAGCTGCTGCCGGGTGAAGGAGCCGCGGCCGTCGGCGCCGATCACCAGCTCGGCCCGCACCACCCGGCCGTCGGCCAGGGTCACGGCGGCGTGGCCGGTGCCCGTCTCCACCGCCACCACCTTGGCCGGGGCGACATGGCGCACCGCCGGCAGGGCCTCCAGCCGCTCGAACTGCGCCAGCCGCAGCAGCCGGTTCTCGACGATGTGGCCGAACGGGGCGCTGCCCGATTCCCCGGCCATCTCCTGATGGTCGAAATGCAGGAACACCGGGGCGCGGCCGTCGGCGATGCGGATGTCGAGGATCGGCTCGGCCTGGTTCGCCACCGGGTCCCACAGCCCGGCCGAGGCGACGATCCGGCGCGACCCGTAGGACAGCGCCGTGGTGCGGCCGTCGAAGGTCGGCAGGGTGCGGGCGGCCGCCGGCTCCTGGTCCAGGATCACGGTATCGATGCCGGCCTGACCGAGGGCCGCCGCCATGGTTGCGCCGGCCAGGCCACCGCCGACCACCACGACCTGGGTGCGCAAGGTAGTGCTGTCGTTCATGGCGCGCAGCATCGGAGCGCGGTGCCGCGCTGTCCAGTGGCGGCGTGTCACATCGGCGGGTGTCCGCCCGCCGTTTCGTGGTAGGCTTTCGCCATGGTCCGGATTCTTCTCCTGTCCGTCCTGGTTCTGGCCGCCGGATGCTCCGAGCGGCGGGGCGTCGGAGTCGCTGCCGGCGGGACCTGGGGCTCGTCCGGCGGGGCCGGCAGCCTGATGTCGCTGTCGATCCCGTTCGGCTCCTGACCCGGGCAGCGCCCCAGGCAACATCGCGTCGCTCGCCGATCCCGATTCGTTCGTGATTCGTCCGGGCGTTCCCGAACCGTGCCGGCCCGGCCACACCGTGGCCGGAAAAGCGCGCCGCCTTGGCCGATCAGCGACGCCGGATTTGACAGGAGAGGTCAGAAGACCGGATAAAGTGATTGGAATCTAAGAGCTGTTTCGCGGCGGCACCGGCCGCCGGAAGCGAGGAGAGAGGCCGGCTACAGCCGGCCCGCCGCGGAAGAGGGTGTTGCAGGAGAGCATGCGGGGCGGCCGACTCAACGAGGCATTGGAACGGCTCGCGGACTATCCGTTCGCGCGTCTGGCGACGCTGTTGTCCGGCGTCACGCCGCCGGAGGGGGTGACGCCGCTGGCCATGTCGGTCGGCGAGCCGCAGCACCAGCCGCCGGCCTTCCTGGCCGAGGTTCTGGCCGCCAACGCCGGCAGTTGGAACCGCTACCCGCCGGTCGGCGGCACCCCGGCCTTCCGCGAGGCCTGCGCCGGCTGGCTGCAGCGCCGCTTCCGCCTGCCGGAAGGACTGGTC
This sequence comes from Inquilinus limosus MP06, assembly GCF_000767795.1. Lineage (GTDB taxonomy): Bacteria > Pseudomonadota > Alphaproteobacteria > DSM-16000 > Inquilinaceae > Inquilinus > Inquilinus limosus_E. The sequence goes on from NZ_JANX01000506.1 coordinate 3,107, forward strand.
GACCCGGCCCATATCCTGCCGCTGTCCGGCACCCGCGAGGCGCTGTTCCTGGTGGCCGAGCTGGCGGTCGACCACCGCCCCGGCGCCAACCAGGTGCCGGCCATCGCCCTGCCCGACCCGTTCTACGCCCCCTATGAGGGTGCCGCGGTGATGGCCGGGGCCGAGCCGGTGTTCTTGCCGGCCGGGCCGGCCACCGGCTTCCTGCCCGACCTCGACGCGCTGGAGGCCGACGCGCCGCTGCTGGCGCGGCTGAAGCTGCTGTATCTGTGCAACCCGACCAACCCGCAGGGCGCCGTCGCCAGCCGGGCCTATCTCGACCGCGCCATCACCCTGGCCCGGACGCATGGCTTCATCCTGGCGGCCGACGAGTGCTATGCCGAGATCTATGACCGCGACCCGCCGGCGGGCGTGCTGGAGGTCGCGGCCGGACGCGACGGCGGGTCGCTGGACAACCTGCTGGTGTTCCATTCGCTGTCGAAGCGGTCGAACGCGCGGGGCTGCGCAGCGGCTTCGTCGCCGGCGACCCGGCGCTGGTCGCCGCCTTCCTGCGGCTGCGCAGCCATTCCGCCGCCGGCATGCCGCTGCCGATCCAGGCCGCCTCCGCCGCGCTGTGGGCCGACGACGCGCATGTGATCGAGAACCGGGCGCTGTACCGGACCAAGTTCGACGCCGCCGAGGCGGCTTTGGGCGGGCGCTTCGGCTTCCGCCGGCCGGAGGGCGGCTTCTTCCTGTGGCTCGATGTCGGCGACGGCGAGGCCGCGGCCCGCCGGCTGTGGGCCGAGGCCGCGATCCGCACCCTGCCCGGCGGCTACATCACGCGCCTGGACCGGCCGGAGATCGGCCGGCGCTGGCTGCGCGTCGCCGTGGTCCACGACACCGAGACGGTCGGGCGCGCCCTGACCCGGATCGGCGAGATCCTAGCCGAGGCGGCAGAATGACGATGGCCGGAACCTCCTCCCGTCGAACGGCGGTGACGCGCAGCTCCGGCCGCGGCGCCGCCGGCAAGCGCTCCTTCCTTCCGCCGGTGGTGCAGGAGTTCCTGCGCAACCGGGTGCGGGAGCTGAGCGGCTTCGGCATCGCCGTGTTCGGCTGCGGCCTGCTGGTCGCGCTGGTCAGCTACGACCCGACCGACCCGTCCTGGAACACCGCCAAGGCCGGCCCCGCCGCCAACCTGCTGGGCCGCCCCGGCGCGCATGTTGCCGACCTGCTGATCCAGACGCTCGGCATCGGCGCCTTCCTGCTGGCCGTGCTGCCGCTGTTCTGGGCCTGGCGGCTGATGCGGCACCAGCCGCTGGACCGGGTGTGGTGGCGCGTCACCAGCATGCTGTTCGGCGTGCTGTTCCTGGCCGCCGGCCTGTCGCCGCTGCCGGCGATCGAGGGGCTGGGCCGAGCGCGGCTCGCTGGGCGGCGCCGTCGGGTCGATGATCCTGCGGCGCATCTCCGACACCGTCATCATGTCCGCGGGGCCGGTCGCCACCTTCTGGCTGGCGCTGGCCACCGGCGCCGTCGGCCTGCTGCTGGTGCTGGTCGCGCTGGGCCTGTCCTCGACCGAATGGCACCGCGTCGGCTCCGTCACCGGGGCCGGCGCCCGCGCCGGCGCGTCC
>NZ_JANX01000507.1 GCF_000767795.1 Inquilinus limosus MP06
AGCGGCCGGGCGGCGCGACGGAGGAGGAGGTCATGGCCCTGGCCACCGGACACCGTTTCGACGCGGTCGCGGCGATGGGGGCGGCATGAGCGCGGGCGCCGCTGCCGGACGCCCCCGCCGCCGTGCCGAGCTGCCGGTGCCGGCGATCCTGATCGCGGCCTCGGTCGCTGGCTTCACGGCCACCGCGCTCGCCACCGGCCAGTCGGCGCAGCTGTCGGCCGACGGCGTGATCGCGGTGCTGGAGCGGGTGGTGGCGCTCGGCCTGGTGGCACTGGGCCAGACCTTCGTCATCCTGGCCCGGTCGATCGACCTGTCCGTCGCCAACCTGGTCAGCGTCGGCGCCGTCATGGCGTCCTGGATGATGCAGGGCGACCCGGCGATGATGCTGCCGGCGGTGGCCGCGGTGCTCGCCGTCTCGGCCCTGGTCGGGGCGGTCAACGGCCTGCTGGTGACGCGGCTGGAGATCAACCCGCTGATCGCCACGCTCGGCGTCGGGCTGGTGCTGCAGGGGCTGCTCAGCGCCTCCTTCCAGAACTTCGCCGGGGCGGTGCCGGAAAGCTTCCAGGTCCTCGCCTACGGCCAGGTCGGGCCGGTGCCCTATCCGGTGATCGGCCTGTTCGTGCTGGCCGGCTGCGCCGCCTTCGTGCTGCGCGCGACCCGCTTCGGCGCCCATCTCTACGCCACCGGCGGCAACCCGGACGGGGCGCGCCTGGCCGGCATCCGCACCCATCGGGTGACGCTGGCCGCCCATGTGGTCTGCAGCCTCGCCGCCGGGCTGACCGGCCTGTACCTCGCCAGCCGCCTGCGCTCCGGCGCCCCCTGGGTCGGGCGCGACGGCCTCTACGACCTCGAATCCATCGCCGTGGTGGTGATCGGCGGCACCATCCTGGCCGGCGGCCGCGGCGGCGTCTGGGGCACGCTGGCCGGGGTCATCCTGTTCGGCACGCTCGACGCCGTCTTCACCATGGTCGGCATCGACGCCTTCGTGAAGCAGGTGCTGCGCGGCGGCATCGTCATCGCCGCGGTCGCGGTCTATGCCTACCGCACCCGGGGGCATGTGGCATGATCGAGACCACCGAGCCGCGCCCGATGACCAGGACCATGCCGTCGCCGCTGCGCCGCCTGGCCGCGATCCGCCCGGCCTATTGGGTGCTGATCGTGCTGCTGGTCGCGATCGCCGTCGCCAGCCCGGCCTTCCTGGAGCCGCAGGGCTATATGAACTTCCTGCGCCGGGCGGCGCCGCTGGTGATCCTGGCCGCCGGGCAGCTCTTCGTCATCGTCACCGGCGGCTTCGACCTGTCGGTCGGGTCGCTGATCACGCTGGTGGTGATGGCGTCGTCGCTGCTGATCCAGGGCGACCCGGCGCAGACCTGGTGGGTGATCGCCCTGGTCTACGGCATCGGACTTGCCGTCGGGCTGTTCAACGGGCTGGTGGTGTCCTGGCTCAAGGTGCCGTCGATCATCACCACGCTGGGCATGCTGCTGGCCTTGAAGGGCATCGCGCTGGCCTGGTCCGGCGGGTCGCCGCAGGGCTACCTGCCCGACAATTTCCGCGATTTCGGCCGGTTGACCTGGCGCGGCCTGCCGGGGATCGACCTGCTGCCGCTGGCGGTGCTGGTCGCGGTGGTCGCGGTCGCCCTGATGTGGTGGCTGATGCACGGCACCGTGCTTGGCCGGCTGCTGCTCGCCGTCGGCGACAACCCCAGGGCGGCGGAGCTGGCGGGCACGCGGGTGCGGCTGGTGCGCACCATCGCCTTCGTCGTCTCCGCTTTGTCGGCCGTCACCGCCGGCATCCTGCTCGGCGGCTTCGCCGGGGTCTCGACCAATGTCGGCGACGGCTACGAGCTGCAGGCCATCGCCGCCATCGTCATCGGCGGCGCCCAGCTTCTGGGCGGTCGCGGTACGGTGCCCGGCGCCGTCGCCGGGGCACTCAGCCTGTCCGCTTTGTTCACTTTGCTCAACCTGATCGGCCTGCCCAAGCCGCTGCGCGACGCGGCCCAGGGGCTGATCCTGATCGTCGCCGTCGGCTGGAGCGTCTGGCGGCGGCGGAGGGGAGGTGCCTGACCGGACCAGCCTCGCGACGACCATCCAAACAGAAAGCCAATGACGAGGGAGGAACGCCCATGCGTATCGGGATGATGATCGGCACCGCAACCCTGCTGGCCCTGGCGGCCGGCGGCGTGGCACAGGCGCAGAGCTTCGACGACCCGAAGGAGTTCGAGGCCCAGCGGGCGCTGATGTCGGCCAAGGCGGAGGGCCCGGCCGACAAGCCGTGGGAGCAGCATTACGGCAGCCAGATGGTCGACACCGCAAAGTACAAGAAGGCCGGGCCGTACAAGCTGTGCTTCTCCAACGCCGGGGTCGGCAACCCCTGGCGCGTGGTCGGCTTCACCACCATGCAGGCCGAGGTCGACGTCCACAAGGCGGACATCGCGTCCTTCACCGTGGCCGATGCCGAGGGCAAGGACGACAAGCAGATCTCCGACATCAAGGCGATGCTGGCCAGCGGCAATTGCGACGCGCTGATCGTGTCGCCCAACACCACCGCGGCGCTGACCCCGGCGGTGGAGGAGGCATGCAAGCAGGTGCCGGTGATCGTGTTCGACCGGGGCGTGCTGACCGACTGCCCGGTCACCGTGGTCAAGCCGATCGGCGGCTACGCCTTCGGCATCGCCGCGGCGGAATACATCGCCGCCAACGTGCCGAAGGGCGGCAAGGTGCTGGCGCTGCGCATCCTGCCCGGCGTCGACGTGCTGGAGAACCGCTGGGCCGCGGCCAAGCGCATCTTCGACGAGAAGGGAATCGAGGTGGTCGGCGCCGAGTTCACCGACGGCGACCGGGCCAAGACCAAGTCGATCGTCGAGGACACTCTGACCCGGGTCGGCAAGCTCGACGCCGTGTGGATGGATGCCGGCGCCACCAGCGTCGCCGCCATCGAGGCGTTCGAGGACCAGGGCATGGACGTGCCCATCGTCACCGGCGAGGACCAGCAGGACTTCCTGCAGAAGTGGAAGCAGTCGGGCATGAAGGCGGTGGCGCCGACCTATCCGACCTATCAGTGGCGCACCGCGGTGATCGCCGCCGTGCGGGTGCTGAAGGGCGAGGCGGTGCCGGGCCCGGCCTGGTCGCTGCCGCAGCCGACGATCACGGCGGAAAACCTCGACAAATACGTCAACGACAAGATGCCGCCGCTGCACTACGCGATGTGCGGCTGCGAAGGGATGCCGGACTATCCGCAGCGGTGGATCGGTAAGTAGCAACGCGCGGGGGCGGGCCCCGTGCCCACCCCCGTCGAGAGCGGAGGATCCCATGGGCGATTATCACATCACCGGCGCGATGATCTGGGACGGCAGCGGCCGCGACCCCTATCCCGGCCAGGTCGTGGTCCGCGGTGACCGCATCCACGCCGTGGCTCCGGCATCGGAGCGGCTGGATGCCGGCGGCTGCGAGACGGTCGACGGCGGCGGCGCCACGCTGATGCCGGGGCTGGTCGAGGGCCACGCCCACATCTCCTTCTGCGGCGCCACCCGCAACACCGATCTCGGCGACATCCCGACCGAGGAGCATGTGCTGGAGACGATGTGGAACGCCGAGCTGCTGCTCGACCACGGCTTCACCAGCTGCTATTCGGCCGCCGCCGCCAAGACCCGGCTGGACGTGGTGATCCGCGACAAGGTCAACCAGGGCCGGCTGAAGGGCCCGCGCATCAAGGCGGCGAGCCCGGAGATCACGGTCACCGGCGGCCTCGGCGACGAGACCCGGCTGCATTTGGCCCGCGCCAGCTTCGGCATGGTCTGCGACGGGCCGGAGGAGGTGCGCCGCGCCGTCCGCATCTGCATCCGCGAGGATGTCGACAACATCAAGATCAACATCTCCGGCGACGATTTCGTCGATCCGGCCAAGGGCGGCATGACGGTGATGTCGCAGGCCGAGGTCGCGGCCGCGGTCGAAACCGCGCATGATTTCGGCCGCAAGGTGAACTGCCATGCCCGGGCCAGCGAGGCGGTGAAGCGCGCCATCCGCGCCGGGGTCGACGTGATCTATCATTGCGAGCATGCCGACACCGAGGCGCTGGACATGCTGGAGGCGCGGAAGGACCGGGTCTTCGTCGGCCCCGCCATCGGCCTGATCTACAACACCATCCACGAGGCCGGGCCCTGGGGCATCGACGAGGCCAAGGCCCGGAAGCTGGGCATGCATCTGTGCATGGAGGCCAGCCAGCGCACCTATGCCGAGATGCGCAAGCGCGGCATCCGCGTCGTCATCGGCGGCGATTACGGCTTCGCCTGGACGCCGCAGGGCACCAACGCGCGCGATGTCGAGCACTTCGTCAAGCTGTTCGGCTACACCCCGTCCGAGGCGCTGCAATGCGCCACGCGGATCGGCGGCGAGCTGATGGGCATGGGCGACCGGCTGGGCCAGGTGCGCGAGGGCTTCCTGGCCGACCTGATCCTGGTCGATGGCGACCCGCTCAAGGACATCAGCCTGATTCACGACCACGGGGCCATCCGCATGGTGATGAAGGACGGCGTCCTGCACCGCCTGTCGCCGCGGCGGGCGCTGCGGGCCGCCGCCGAGTGACGCGGTGGCGGGTGTCCACCAGTCGGGCGTGGAGATCCTGCTCGGGGTCGTCGACCGGCTGATCGAGGCGCCCGGCGGGGCGACGGTCGCAGCCCTGGCCGAAGGGCTGGCCGTGCCGCGCTCCAGCCT
>NZ_JANX01000508.1 GCF_000767795.1 Inquilinus limosus MP06
GCAGGCTCCAGCTTCCATCCGCCTGCGGCTCGCCCAGGGCGACATAGACGTCGCCGGTCAGGGTGGTGTGGATCGCCACCTCGCTGGTCGGCATCTGCGCCACCGGGTAGAAGCGCTTCTCGGGCGCCATGTCGGTGACGAAGGCGCCGTCGCGCAGCAGCTTCAGGTCGCCCAGGCTGGTCTGGTAGTTCGGCCCCTGCTGCGCCGTGACGCCGTCGAACTCGACCGCGTAGCCGGCGGCGAGGTCGATGCGGTCGCCCGGCTTCGCCAGCACCAGCCGCTCGGTCGACCAGTAGCTGGAGCCGATCATGCCCAAGAGCGCGATGCCGAGCCCGGCATGGGCGAAGGCGGTGCCCCAGGCGCTGCGCGGCAGGCCGATGGCGCGGGACAGGCTGTCGCGCAGCGGGATCCGGAATAGGCGCACCCGCTCGGCGATCTCGGTGATCGCGCCGAGCACGACCCAGGCGCCGAAGGCGATGCCGAGCAGCGCCAGCACCGGCCCGCCGCCCTGCAGCCACAGCGCCGCGAGGGCGACGACCACCGCACCGGCGGCGGCGAATTTCAGCCGGCCGAGCACGCCCGGCAGGTCGCCGCGCTTCCAGGCCATCAGCGGCGCGACCACCATCACCACCACCACCGGCGTCATCAGCGGCACGAAGGTGAGCTGGTAGTATGGCTTGCCAACCGACACGGTCTTGTCGAGCAGCGGGTAGAGGGTGCCGAAGAACACGGTCAGCGTGGCGGTGCAGATCAAGAGGTTGTTCAGCACAAGCGCCCCTTCCCGGCTGATCGGGGCGAAAACGCCGCCCAGCTTCAGCCGCGGCGCGCGCAGGGCGTAGAGGGTGAAGGCGCCGCCGACGGTGACCGCCAGCAGCAGCAGGATGAACACCCCACGTTCCGGATCCACCGCGAAGGCGTGCACCGAGGTGATGATGCCGGATCGCACCAGGAAGGTGCCGACCAGGCTGAGCCCGAAGGTGAGGATGGCCAGCAGGACGGTCCAGCTCTTCAGCGCGTCGCGCTTCTCGACCACCAAAGCGGAATGCAGGAGCGCGGTGCCGGACAGCCAGGGCATCAGCGACGCGTTCTCGACCGGATCCCAGAACCACCAGCCGCCCCAGCCCAGCTCGTAATAGGCCCAATAGGAGCCGAGCGCGATGCCGACGGTCAGGAACGACCAGGCGGCCAGCGTCCAGGGCCGCACCCAGCGCGCCCAGGCGGGGTCGACTCGGCCCTCGATCAGCGCCGCGACGGCGAAGGAGAAGGCCATCGAGAAGCCGACATAGCCGAGATAGAGGAAGGGCGGGTGGAAGGCCAGGCCGGGGTCCTGCAGCAGCGGGTTCATGTCCCGGCCGTCGATCGGCGCCGGGTCGAACCGCAGGAACGGGTTCGAGGTCAGGATGATGAAGGCCAGGAAGCCGACGCCGATCATGCCCTGCACTGCCAGCACCCGGGCCTTCAGCGTCGGCGGCAGGGTGCCGCCGAACAGCGCCACCGCGGCGCCGAACAAGGCCAGGATAAGGACCCAGAGCAGCATCGAGCCCTCATGGTTCCCCCAGACGCCGGTGATCTTGTAGAGCATCGGCTTGGTGGAGAGACTGTTGTTCGCCACCAGCGCCACCGAAAAGTCGGAGACGACATAGGCCCAGGTCAGCGCCGCGAAGGCGATGCCGATGGCGGCCAGCTGCAGCGTCGCCGCCGGCTCGGCGACCGCCATCAGCCCGGGATGGCGCTTGGCGGCGCCCCACAGCGGCAGGGTCGACTGCACCAGGGCCAGGACCAGCGCCAGCACCAGCGCGTAATGGCCGATCTCGGGGATCATTGGGCGGCCACCGTGCCGGAGGACAGGGCGGGCTTGCCGGAGGCCCCCGGCGCGCCCGGATGGCCGGCGTCCTGCAGCGCCTTGGCGACTTCGGGCGGCATGTATTTCTCGTCGTGCTTGGCCAGCAGCTCGTCAGCGACGAAGGTGCCGTCGCCCTCGACCCGACCATGCGCCACCACGCCCTGGCCCTCGCGGAACAGGTCGGGGACGATGCCGGCATAGCGCACCGGCACGTCATAGGCTGTGTCGGTGACGGTGAAGGTGATGGTCCGCCCGTCCGGCAGGCGGTGCAGCGACCCCTGCACCACCAGCCCGCCGAGGCGGAAACGCTGCCCTTCCGCCACCTTGCCGTCATGCAGCTCGGTCGGGCTGTAGAAGAACAGCAGGTTGTCCTGGAAGGCGGTCAGGGCCAGGGCCGAGGCGGTGCCGAGGCCGAGGGCGGCGAGGCCCAGCAGCATCAGGCGGCGGCGCTTGCGGGTCATGCCCGTCTCCCCCGGCCGCGCAGCTGCTCCAGCGCCTCGAGGCTGCGCCGGCTGCTGCGCCGCCGCGCCAGGGTGGCGGCGACCAGCCCGACCAGCACCACCACGGCCGCGCCGTAGGCGGTCCAGACATAGGCGGCATAGCCGCCCATCGCGAGGAACTCGGCCACGCCCGTCATCCGACCGGCTGCTCCAGCCCGGGGGCCTCGCCGCGCCGCGCGGCCATGGCGGTGGCCAGGCGCAGGGCGCGGATCCGCCGCTCGGCGATCTCGGTTTCGGTGCGCAGCAGCACCAGCCAGACGAACAGCGCGGTGAAGGCCACCGCCATCAGCAGCAGCGGCAGCAGCATCGAGCCATCGAGGGTGGAGCCGCCCAGCTTCATCACCGAGGCCGGCTGGTGCAGCGTGTTCCACCAGTCGACCGAGAATTTGATGATCGGCAGGTTGACGGCGCCGACCAGGGTCAGGACCGCACCGGCCTTCAGGCCGCGCTGCGGGTCGTCGAAGGCGGAGACCAGCACGATATAACCGAGATAGATGAAGAACAGGATCAGCACGCTGGTCAGCCGCGCGTCCCACACCCACCAGGTGCCCCACATCGGCTGGCCCCAGAGCGAGCCGGTCAGCAGGCACAGCGCGGTGAAGCCTGCGCCGAGCGGCGCCGCCGCCTTGGTGTAGAGCTCGGCCACCGGATGCTTCCACACCAGCCCGACGGCCGAGGCCACGGCCATGGTGGTGTAGACCATCATCGCCATCCAGGCCGAGGGCACATGGATGTACATGATCCGCACCGTCTCGCCCTGCTGGTAGTCCGGCGGCGAATCGAACAGGGCGAACCACAGGCCGGCGCCGAGGGTCAGCAGGGCGACTCCTAGGACCCAGGGCCGCAGGGCGGCGCTCAGGCGCAGGAAGCGGGCCGGGTTGGCGAAGCGATGCATGGGCGTGGCGTGGCGGTCGTTGGATCCACAATAGACAAAGCTAGATCGCCTGTCGGCGGTTCAATTGCCGCGCCCCGCGGGGCCGCCGGCCGAAGCGCCCGACGCCCGGATGGCGTCGCGCAGCTCGGGGTGGAAGGCGCCGTAGTCGCAGGTCAGCTCCTCCCCCGCCGCGATGTCGCGCCGGGCGACGCAGACCTCGCCCACCGTCTCCAGCGTCGGGTCGTCGCTGTGGTTCATGAAGCGGGCATCGTCGAGGTTCAGCGACAGGCCGCCCGGCAGCTCCGGCGCCGGATAGGCATAGCGCTCGAGGAAGTCGCGCGCGGTCTCCGGCAGGGCCGCGACCTGGGCGTCGGGCACGAAGACATCGAACACGGGATGCCAGCGCCACACCTCGGTGCCGGCGGCGATCGGTTCGGCGGCGAGCAGGCCCAGCCCTTGAATCCGGCTGGGACCGACGGTCGTGGGGACGAGAAGCATCGGCCGGGTTCCTTTTCCCCAAGCATTACGCGAGCCCGGCCCCCGCGTCATCCAGGACGAAGGGCCGAGAGGCGAGAGATCGTGAGGGACGCCCCCTCCTTCCTGTCGTTACCGGGCTCGACCCAGCGAGAGAGAGCCCTAAGACTGCGCCTGCCGGATCGCCGCCGCCGCGGCGATCGGGGCCAGGGGCAGGGCGGCGGCGAGGCAGCCGCCGAGCAGCAGCAGGTGTGGCCGGGCGGTCAGGCCGGTCGCTACCGCCTCCACCGCCGCCGCGCCGAAGATCAGCACCGGGACGAAGAGCGGCAGGATCAGCAGTGCCAGCAGCGCCCCGCCGCGCCGGGCGCCGAGGGTCAGGGCAGAGCCGACCGCGCCAATCAGGCTGAGGCAGGGCGTGCCGAGCAGCAGCGACAGCGCCAGCACCGGCCAGGACGCCGCCTGCAGCCCCAGCATCGCCGCCATCAGCGGCGACAGCAGGATCAGCGGCAGCCCCGTCAGCAGCCAATGCGCCAGCGCCTTGGCCAGCACCGCGGCCTCCAGCGGCAGCGGCGACAGCATCAGCAGGTCGAGCGACCCGTCCTCGTAGTCCTGGGCGAACAGCCGGTCGAGCGCCAGCAAGGTCGCCAGCAGCGCCGCGACCCAGACCACGCCGGCGGCGATCCGGCCGAGCAGCGCCAGCTCCGGCCCCACGCCGAGCGGGAACAGCACCACGGTGATGACGAAGAAGGCCAGCACGGCGGCGACGTCGCCGCCGGAGCGCAGGGCCAGGCGCAGGTCGCGCGACAGCAAAGCGAGGAAGGCGCTCACAGCGGCAGCTCCTCCGCCGCGTACTCCTGCAGCGCCAGGCCGCGCGCGCCGTCGAGCGCCAGCGGCACATGCGTCGCCAGCATCACCAGCCCGCCGGCGGCGCGGTGCCGGGCAATGCGCCCCTCCAGCCGCGCCACCGAGGCGACGTCGAGGCCGAGGGTCGGCTCGTCCAGCAGCCACAAAGCGGCA
>NZ_JANX01000509.1 GCF_000767795.1 Inquilinus limosus MP06
GGGGGGATGGGAAAAGGGCGGTGTGGTTCCTGTGGCCTAAACCGCGTCCCGCTTTAGGTCCAGCCAGTCGCGCTCGCTGTCGGTCAGGGTGACCGACAGGCCCTCGATGTTGCGGCGGCTCTCGTCCAGCGTGCGCGGGCCGGACAGAGCGAAGGTGGCGAAGGGCTGCGACAGCACCCAGGCCATGGCGATCTGCACCGGGCTTGTGCCTTTGCTCTCGGCCAAAGCGATGGCGCGCCGCCGCCGCTCGAAATTATCCTCGGCGTGCCAGGACTTCGCGATCTCCGGCTCCGCTGCCGCCTTTGACGGATCGCCGCGCTCGGTGAAGAAGCCGCGGGCGGTCGAGGACCAGGCGAACAGGGCCGTGCCGCTCTCCTCCAGATGGCCCAGCCAGTCCGGGTCGCGGGCCGAGACGCAGCCGGCCCAGACCGGCTCGACCATCCGGGCCAGGGCCAGGTTGTTGCTCAGCACCGTGAAGCCGGCCTTCCCGGTGCGCCTCGCATAGTCGTTCGCCGCCCGGAACCGCTCCAGGCTCCAGTTCGAGCCGCCGAACACGCCGATCCTGCCCTCGCGGTGCAGCGCGTCCAGCACGTCGACGAACTCGCCGACCGGCACCTCCGGGTTGTCGCGGTGCAGGAAGTAGATGTCGACGCGGTCGGTGCGCAGCGCCTCCAGGCTCTGCTCCAGCTGGCTGCGCGCCGCCTCCGGCGTGCAGTTCGGGGTGTGCGCGCCCTTGCCGATCAGGACGATGCGGTCGCGCCCCCCCCGGCTCGCCAGATACTCGCCGAACAGCGCCTCGCAGCCGCCGCGCATGTAGATCCGGGCGGTGTCGAAGCAGTTGCCGCCGCGTTCGATATAGTCGTCGAACAGCGGCACCGCCTGCGCCAGGTCGTCCTGGTTGTCGACGCCCATCACCATGCGGGCGACAGGCTTCGCCACGCCCGGAATCGTGCCGTAGATCATTGTGCTTCCCTTATTCCGCCCGCCAGCAGGCCACGCCCTGCGGCGGCACCACCGGCCCGCCCAGCAGGTAGCGGCCGGCATCCTTCTCCGGCGCCGCCCAGTCGATCTCGCCGTAGTTGAAGGCGAAGGTCAGGTTTCCGCGGCGGCGCAGCCGCACCGCCTCCGGCAGCTCGGCGACGGGCAGCCCGACGCTGCCCAGCAGGTCGGCCATGACGCCGCGCAGCAGCGCCGGGTCCGGCCAGCCGGCCAGGTAGAAGCGGCTGCCGTCGCCGACCAGGGCCGGGGCGCCGTCAGCGAAGCTGGCCTGCACCGGCAGGTCGGTCTCCAGCCATTCGCGCCAGCGCCGGATCGATCCGGACAGGCCCGGCCCCTCGACCGGCTCGGCCAGGTTCGGGCGCAGCGACGCCACCTGGATCACCTTCAGCGGCAGCAGCTCCTGCAGCGCGCCGGGCGGCAGCTCGTCCGGGATGCTGAGGTCGCGGGTCTTCGACCCGGTGCGCGGGCCGAACAGGATGATCGCGTCGGTCGCGGCGAAGGCCTGCAGCGCGGCGTCGGATACATGCGCCAGCGACGGCACCACCACCGCCTTGTAGCCGGCCACGGAGGCGCCGGGGCGGACCATGTCGACATCCAGGCCCAGGCGGCGGATCGCCTCGTACCAGCGGAATGCCAGGTCGGTGTAGCGGAAGTCGCGGCCCTGCGGCTGGATCCGGGTGATCCAGGAGGTCTCGTAGTCGAACACCAGCGCCACCGGGGCGCGGGTCGAGGCGGGGAGGGCACCGAGCTTCGCCAGCTCCTGCCCGACCTGCGTCGCCTCCAGCCCGCCGGGCGACAGCTTGCGGTCCGGCCGGTTCAGCCCGGCATGCATCTGCTCCTGCGCGAAGGGGCATTGCCGCCAGCGGAAATAGCTGACCACCTCGGCGCCATGGGCCAGCGCCTCCCAGCTCCACAGCCGGACCATGCCGGGCTTCGGCACCGGGTTCCAGGCGGCCCAGTTCACCGGCCCGGGCTGCTGCTCCATCACCCACCAGCGGCCGCGGCCGACGGCGCGGTACAGGTCGTGGTTGAACGGCGCCAGATCGGGGTGCGAGGTGCGGGCCCAGCGCGCCCGCTCGTCATCGTCGCAGGCGATCTTCTCCAGCGTGCCCAGCGGGTAGCTGTCCCAGGACGCGATATCCAGGTCCTCGCCCAGCGGCCAGTGGTCGAACTCCTGGAAGAAGCCCATGAAATTGTGGGTGACGAAGCGGCCCGGCGAATGCTGGCGGATGATCTCCACCTGCATCCGGTTGTAGGCCGCGACCTGGTCCGAGGCGAAGCGCCAGTAGTCCAGCCGTGCCGCCGGGTTGGTCTCGGTCACCGCGCCGACCGGGGCGATGATCTCGTCGAAGCCGTTCACCTCCATCGACCAGAACACGTTGCCCCAGGCCTGGTTCAGCGCCTCCGGCGTCTGGTAGCGGTGGCGCAGCCAGGTGCGGAAGGCGGCGACGTCCTCGCGGCCGTAGGACAGCACGGTGTCGTGGCAGCCGAACTCGTTGTCGGTCTGCCAGCCGGCCACCGCGTCATGGGCGCCGTAGCGCCGGGCCACCTCCTCGGTGATCCGCGCGCTCTCGCGCAGCCAGGTGCTGCTGGAGAAGCTGGTGTGGCGGCGCGAGCCGAAGCCGCGGGTGCCGCCATATTCGTTCACCGGCAGGATGTCCGGGTGGCGGTCGACCAGCCATTTCGGCGGCGTCGCCGTCGGCGTGCACATCACCACCTTCAGCCCGGCGGCGCCCAGCGTGTCGATGGCGCGGTCCAGCCACCCCCAGTCGAAACGTCCCGGCTCCGGCTCGATCCGCGACCAGGCGAATTCGGCGATGCGGACGAAGGTGATGCCGACCTCGCACATCCGGCGGGCATCGTCCTCCCACCATTCTTCGGGCCAGTGTTCCGGGTAATAGCAGACGCCGAGCATTCGGAAGCCTCGTCAGGAGCGGAGGTTGGGGCGCTACTTCACCGCGCCGGCGGTGATGCCGGCCACGAAATAGCGCTGCAGGAAGATGAAGACGGCCAGCATGGGCAGGGTCAGCAGCACGGCCCCGGTCATCAGGGCACCCCAGGGCACCACATTCAGCCCGATCAGGCTGCCCAGCGCCACCGGCGCGGTGCGGGCGCCCGGCTGGGTCGCGACCAGCAGCGGCCACAGGTAGTTGTTCCAGGAGGCCAGGAACAGGATGATCGCCAGCGCCGCCATGCTGGGCCGCACCAGCGGCAGGGCGATGGTGAAGAAGATCCGGCCCTCGCGCGCGCCGTCGATCCGGGCGGCGTCCAGCAGCTCCTGCGGCAGCGACAGGAAGGTCTGGCGCATGAACAGCACGCCGAGCGAATAGAACAGCGGCGGCACGATCACCGCGATCCAGGTGTTGGACAGGCCCAGGTCGCGCGCCACCAGCACGTATTGCGGCACGATCACCACGGCATAGGGCACGGTCAGGGCCGCCACCAGCAGGCTGAACGCCGCCTGCTTGCCGACGAACCGGAAGCGGGCGAAGGCGTAGCCGGCCATGCTGGTCAAGAGCAGCGACAGAGCCGCCGAGACGGTGGCGATGCCGATCGAGTTCAGCATCGCCCGGCCGAAGCTGGCGGTGTCGTCCAGGAAGGCCAGGTTCTCCCAGAAATTGCCGCCCGGGGTCAGCGGCAGGTCCGGCGAGAAGATGGCGTAGTCGGGCAGGGTGGCGAAGACGGCCATCAGGTACAGCGGCGCCAGCCACAGCAGGGCCACGGGCGCCATGCCGCCGGTGAGGAGCAGGCTGCCCCAGCGGCGGCGCGAGGTCATGGAGCGGGACATGGCCATCCTCCTCACGCCTTCCGGCCGCGGGTGAGCATCAGGTTCACGGCCGCCATCACCGCCGCCATGCCGGCGATGGTGTAGGCGATCGCCGCGGCATAGCCGAAGTTCAGGCTGACGAAGCCCTGCTTGTAGAGATAGGTGCCGAGCGTCTCGGTGGCGCCGCCCGGGCCGCCGCGGTCGGTGATCAGCCAGGGCTCGGTGAACAGCTGCATCGTGCCGATGATCGACAGCACCAGGCAGAAGACCACGATCGGTTTCAGCAGCGGCAGGGTGATGCGGAAGAACTTGTCGGCCGGGGTGGCGCCGTCGATCGCCGCCGCCTCGTACAGGTCGCGCGGGATCGACTGCAGCCCGGCCAGGAGGATGATGGCGTTGTAGCCGGTCCAGCGCCAGGTCATCGCCACCATGATCGTGGCCATCGCCGCGTCCGGGTCGTGCAGCCAGTCGATCGGCGCCAGGCCGAGGGCCGCGAGCCCGTGGTTGACCGCGCCGAACTGGCCGTTGAACAGCAGCCGGAACACCACCGAATAGGCGACGTCGCTCACCACGACCGGGGCGAAGAAGGCGAAGCGGTAGATCGGCCGCAGCTTCAGCAGCGGCGAGTTCAGGGCCACCGCCAGCAGCGTCGCCAGGGTCAGCATCACCGGCACCTGGATGGCCAGGATGATCAGCGTGTTCTTCAGCGCCTCCTGGAAGGCGCGGTCGACCAGCAGGCGCCGCCAGTTGATGCCGATGTTCCAGACCCAGGGGTTCACCCGCGTGTTCTGCAGCGACAGCAGCGCCGAATCGATGATCGGCCAGCACCAGAACACCGCGAAGACCAGGAAGAAGGGCAGCAGGAACCAGTACGGCGCCAGCGCGTGCCGCCGGCGGCGCCACCCGGCGCCGGCCTCCGCCGCGGGG
>NZ_JANX01000510.1 GCF_000767795.1 Inquilinus limosus MP06
CCTACCCCCCTCCCGCGAGGGGAGGGGGGGACTCGATTGGTTTCGGTGGGTGGGGCGTAGCGCCATGCCGACGAGCAATCCCCACCCGACCTCGGAGCCTCCGGACCTCGTCCGCATCGACGGGGTGACCAAGCGCTTCGGGCCCGGCAAGCCGGCGCTCGACGCGGTCACCGCCGCGATCGGCGGCGGCCGGATCACCGGCTTGGTCGGGCCCGACGGCGCGGGCAAGACCACGCTGATCCGGCTGATGACCGCCCTGATGTGGCCGGAGGAGGGGGCGCTGACCGTGCTCGGCCATGACAGCCGGGCCGAGCCGGCGCCGATCCAGGCCGCGATCGGCTACATGCCGCAGCGCTTCGGCCTGTACGAGGACCTGACGGTGCAGGAGAATCTCGAGCTCTACGCCGATCTCCGTGCCCTGCCGAAGGCCGAGCGGCCGGCGGTGTTCGACGAGCTGCTGACCTTCACCGATCTCAAGCACTTCACCGGCCGGCTGGCCGGCAAGCTGTCCGGCGGCATGAAGCAGAAGCTCGGCCTCGGCTGCGCGCTCCTGCGCAAGCCGCGCCTCTTGCTGCTGGACGAGCCCGGCGTCGGCGTCGACCCGATCTCGCGGCGCGAGCTGTGGGGCATGGTGCGCGACCTGACGCGCGAGGGCATCGGCGTGGTCTGGTCGACCGCCTATCTCGACGAGGCCGAGAAATGCGACCGGGTGCTGCTGCTGAACGAAGGGAAGCTGCTGTATGAGGGCGAGCCGGACGGCCTGACGGGCCGGGTCGAGGGCCGGGTGTTCCGGCTGACCGGGGTCGAAGGCCGGCGCCGGCAGGTGCTGGCTGCGGCGCTGGACCGGCCGGGCGTGATCGACGGCGTGATCCAGGGCACCGCGATCCGGCTGGTGACCAAGGAGGCCGGCCGGCCCCCAGAACCGCCGGAAGAGGCCGGCGCCGACGCCAGGGTGAAGCCGGCGGAGCCGCGCTTCGAGGACGCCTTCGTCGACATCCTCGGCGGCGGCCCCGGCGGCCGGTCGAAGCTGGCCGAGGCGCGCGAGGCGCTGCCGCCGCGCGACGGGCCGGTGATCGAGGCACGCGGCCTGACCAAGCGCTTCGGCGACTTCACCGCCGCGGCCGACATCAGCTTCGACATTCCGCGCGGCGAGATCTTCGGCCTGCTCGGCCCCAACGGCGCCGGCAAGTCGACCACCTTCAAGATGCTGTGCGGCCTGCTGAAGCCGACGGCGGGGGAGGGGCGGGTGGCCGGCTTCGACCTGCGCCGCGACGCGGCGCAAGCGCGCAACCGCCTGGGCTACATGGCGCAGAAATTCTCGCTCTACGGCGATCTCAGCGTCGCCCAGAACCTCGATTTCTTCGCCGGCGTCTACGGGCTGGACCGGCGCCGGGCGCAGCGCCAGATCGGGCTGATGCTCGACATCTTCGTGCTCGGCGAGGTGCGGTCGCGCTCGGCCGGGACCCTGCCGCTCGGCTTCAAGCAGCGCCTGGCCCTGGCCTGCGCGGTGATGCACGAGCCCGAGGTGCTGTTCCTGGACGAGCCGACCTCCGGCGTCGATCCGATCAGCCGGCGCGAGTTCTGGACCCATATCAACGGTCTGGTCGAGCGCGGCGTGACCGTGCTGGTGACCACCCATTTCATGGACGAGGCCGAGTATTGCGACCGGATCACGCTGATCTATCGCGGCCGCTCCATCGCGCTGGGCTCGCCGGACGAGCTGAAGGCGAAGGTGGCGGGCAAGGACCGCCCCGACCCGACCATGGAGGACGCCTTCATCGCCCTGGTCGAGGCCTCGGATGAGAGGAAGGAGGCGGCGTGATGGGCTTCCACTCCGCGGTCGTAGAGGCCGCTCTCAGCTGTCGGCCCAAGCAAAACGAGTCCCCCCCTCCCCCGCAAGGGGAGGGGGGACAAAAAGGGGGCACGGTTTGAGTCCGTCACAGTCAGCGGTTCGCTCGGGGGCAGCCCGTGACCGCCCCCGCCCTCTCCCGCGCCGACCGTCTCCGCCGGTTCGGGGCGCTCCTGCGCAAGGAGAGCCGGCAGATCCTGCGCGACCCGTCCAGCCTGCTGATCGCGGTGGTGCTGCCGGTGCTGCTGTTGTTCCTGTTCGGCTATGCCCTGTCGCTCGACGCCGACCACACCCGGGTCGGCGTGGCGGTGGAGAGCCCAGGGCCGGAGGCGCGCGACCTGGCCGCCGCCTTCCAGGCCTCGCGCTATTTCGACGCCCGCATCGGCACCGACCGGCGGCAATTCGCCGACGACCTGGTGACCAACCGGGTCAAGGGCATCATCGTCATTCCCGCCACCTTCGCCGCCGAGGCGGCGCGGCCCGGTGGCGCGCCGCAGATCCAGATCCTGGTCGACGGCACCGACCCGAACACCGCCAATTTCGTCATGGCCTATGCCCAGGGGGTGCTGTCGGGCTGGCGGGCGATGCGGGCGGCCAGGCAGGGAGCCGACGGCGCGCCCGCGATCGATGTCGAGCAGCGCGTCTGGTTCAACCAGGAGCTGGTCAGCCGCAACACCCTGGTGCCCGGCGCCATCGCCATCGTCATGACCATGATCGGCACGCTGCTGACTGCCCTGGTGGTGGCGCGGGAGTGGGAGCGCGGCACGATGGAGGCGATGATGGCGACGCCGGTCACGGCGGCGGAGCTGCTGGCCGGCAAGGTGCTGCCCTATTTCGCGCTCGGCCTGGCGTCGCTGACCCTGTGCGTCTTCGTCGCCGTGGTGCTGTTCGGGGTGCCGTTCCGCGGCTCGATCGGCGCGCTGTACCTGGTCTCCGCCGCCTTCCTGTGCCCGGCGCTGGGGCTGGGCCTGATCATCTCCTCGGCCACCAGGAACCAGTTCCTGGCGTCGCAGCTGGCCCTGGTGGCCGGGTTCCTGCCGGCCTTCCTCCTGTCCGGCTTCCTGTTCGAGATCGGCTCGATGCCGCGGCCGATCCAGTGGATCACCTATATCCTGCCGGCGCGCTACTACGTGCCGGCGCTGCAGACCGTGTTCCTGGCCGGGGACATCTGGCCCCTGTACCTGCGCAACATGGCCGTGCTGCTGGTCGAGGGCGCGATCCTGCTGGCCCTGGCCGCGCGGCTGATGCGAAAGAGGCTGGCCTGAGATGTGGCGCCGCCTGAAGGCCCTGGTGGTCAAGGAGCTGCTGGCCGTGCTGCGCGACCCGCGCGGCCGGATGATCCTGATCGTGCCGCCGATCCTGCAGCTCTTCGTCTTCGCCTATGCGGCGACGATGGAGGTGAAGAACGTCGACCTCGCCCTGCTGGACCGCGACCGCGGCGCCTGGAGCCAGGAGCTGGTGCGGCGGGTCGAGGGCTCGCCCTATTTCCGCAGCATCCTGGCGGTCGACACGCCGGAGGCGCTGCGGGACGCGATCGACCGGCAGCAGGTGCTGGCGGCGGTGCAGATCGGTCCCGGCTTCTCGCGCGACGTCGCCGCCGGCCGCCCGGCGGATGTGCAGGTGATCCTGGACGGCCGCCGCTCCAACGCCTCGCAGCTGGCCGGCAACTACATCTCGCAGATCGTCGCCGGCATGGCGGCCGACGCCGCCAGCCCCAGCGGCGTGGCCGAGGGGGCGGATGCCGCCGTGCCGCGCTTCTGGTTCAACCCGGCGCTGGACACGCAATGGTTCATGGTGCCCAACCTGATCGCGGTGATCGCCGTGCTGATCGGCCTGATCGTCACCGGCCTGTCGATCGCGCGGGAGCGGGAGCTGGGCACCTTCGACCAGCTGCTGGTCTCGCCGCTCCGGGTGCACGAGATCCTGCTGGGCAAGACCATCCCGTCGCTCCTGATCGGCTTCGCCCATTGCAGCGTCTACCTGCTGGCGGCAGTGCTCTGGTTCGGCCTGCCGCTGCGCGGGTCGCTGGGCATGTTCTACGCCGGCGTGTTCTTCTACCTGCTGGCGCTGATCGGCGTCGGGCTGTTCATCTCGTCGCTGTCGGCGACGCAGCAGCAGGCGATCCTGGGATCCTTCCTGTTCATGATCCCGGCGACGCTGATGTCCGGCTTCGCCACCCCGATCGACAACATGCCGGGCTGGCTGCAGCCGGTGACCTATCTGAACCCGCTGCGCTACTTCATCGTCATCGTCCGCGGCGTGTTCCTGAAGGGACTGCCGGTCGAGGAGATGCTGCGCAACACCGTGCCGCTGGCGCTGATCGCCCTGGCGACGCTCAGCGCCGCCGCGTGGATGTTCCGGCGAAGAATGGAGTAGAGGCCAGCCTTTTAAGGCAGCGGGACGACGCGGTTGTACAGGTCGTCGCCGGGCTCGCGGGCCGGGGCGGTCCGGTCCAGCGCCGCGGGCGTCGGGTTATGGACCGACACGTTGAATTGGTCGCCGGGGACCTGCGGCGACGAGCAGGCGACCATGACGACGCCGGCCGCGATCAACGACAGAACTGCCGGAACCCGCATCACGCATACTCCCCCGGGGCGCCGTCGCCTGTCGACGGCATGACCCTGATCCTACGATCCTCCACCCCGCTGCGCTCCGCTGCAAGCCCGAAACCGGTTACGGTTGTATCCAAACAATTGATCTGTTTCGGAGTGCGGCGTCTGGCCTTAGGGTCTGAGGCCGCCGGTCGGCAGCCCTGCCCCGGCCCAGCCCAGAGGCCGGCGATGCGGACCGACACTTCCTCCACCTTCGACGCGCCGGGCGGCGCGAC
>NZ_JANX01000511.1 GCF_000767795.1 Inquilinus limosus MP06
CGTCGGTGCCGTTGGCGGCGGGCGACAGGCGCAGCATGCCGCTGGTCGGCGCCTCGCCGCTGCCCACCGCCTCGTCCCACACCGTCTCGACCGGCACCAGCCGGTAGTCGGGATGGCTGGCCAGGAAGCCCTCGACCTGCGCCTCGTTCTCCTCGCGCAGCAGCGAGCAGGTGGCGTAGATCACCCGGCCGCCATCGGGCTTGGCCAAGCGGGCGGCGCTGTCCAGGATCTCGCGCTGGACGCCGAGCAGCCGCTCCAGATCCATCGGCCGCCAGCGCGCATCCGGGTTGCGGCGCCAGGCGCCGGTGCCGCTGCAGGGCGCGTCGACCAGCACCCGGTCGAACTTGCCGCGCTGCTTCTTCACCCAGCGGTCGCGCTCATTCTCCAACAGGCGCGGCTCGACATTGTCGATGCCGGCGCGGCGCAGCCGCTCCTTGCCGCGGTCGAGCCGGCCCTTGGACACGTCGCAGGCGACGACCCGGCCCTTGCCCTTCATCCGCGCCGCGATGGCCAGCGCCTTGCCGCCGGCGCCGGAGCAGAAATCCACCACCTGCTGGCCTGGCCGGGCGTCGACCAGCAGCGCGATCAGCTGCGAGCCCTCGTCCTGCACCTCGATCAGGCCGGACTGGAAGGCCGGGTGGCGGCCCAGCTGCGGCCGGCCCTTGACCCGGATGCCGAGCGGCGACAGCGGCGTCGCCGCCACGTCCAGCTTGCCGGCGGCCAGCGTCCGCACCACCTCGTCACGGGTGCCGCGCAGCTCGTTCACCCGCAGGTCCAGAGGCGCCTGGTCCAGCAGCGCCGCGACCTCGGCCTCGTAGCGGTCGCCGAAATTCGCCTCCAGCGAGGCGGCGGCCCAGTCCGGGATCTCGCTGCGCACCGGCTTCGGCATGTCCGGGTGGTCGAGCGGCTGGCCGGCGGTGGCCTTGACCAGCCTGTCCTCCGGCCCGTCCAGCGGGATCGGCGCATAGGTCTCACCCGAGAACAGCCGGCCCATGTCCTTGATGGCGACGCCCTCGGCCAGGGTCAGCTCGGCGATCACCCGGTTGCGCGGCGTGTCCTCGGCCTCGACCCGGGCCAGCCACCAGCCCAGCCGGGCGTGATGGCGCAGCACGGCGTAGACGCGAGCGGCGATCTCGCTGCGATCCTTGGAGCCGATGAAGCGGCGGGTGCGGAAATAGGCCGAGACCAGGGCGTCGGCGGGGCGGTTCTCGATGCCGAGGCGCTCGAGAATGTCGATCGTGGCCTGGATGCGGGCGGAGGGGGTCATGGTCCGGAGCGTAGCAGGAAAACGCGCCTTCTACCGCGCTTCGACGGCGGCTACCAGCTTTTGCCCGGCGGCGCGGGGAAGCTATGCGCCGCCGGTATCAGGCCGCCGCCTGCAGCCCGGCCTGCCACTCCTCGCGCACCTCGGCTTCCGGATCCTCGGCGCGTGGGGCGGCCAGCCGCCGTAGCCCCTCCGGTCCCAGCAGCCGGCCGAGGGCCCAGACCGCGGCGCCGCGGACCATGGGCGAGGCATCGTCCAGCAGCGGCTCCACTGCCGGCGCCAGCGTCGGGTCGCCGCTGTTGCCGATGGCGACCAGCACATTGCGCAGGAAGCGGTCGCGGCCGATGCGCTTGATCGGAGAGCCGGAGAAGGCAGCGCGGAAGCCGGCATCATCGAAGCCTAGCAGCGACGCCAGGGCCGGGCCGTTCAGCTCCGGCCGCGGCGCCAGCGCCGCCTCGCGCCCCGCGGCGGCGAACTTGTTCCAGGGGCACACCGCCAAGCAGTCATCGCAGCCATAGATGCGGTTGCCCAGCAGCGGCCGCAGCTCGCGCGGGATCGGGCCCTTGTGCTCGATGGTCAGGTAGGAGATGCAGCGCCGCGCGTCGAGCCGGTACGGCGCCGGGAAGGCCGCGGTCGGGCAGATGTCGAGGCAGGCATGGCAGGAGCCGCAGCGGTCGCGCTCCGGCGCATCCGGCGGCAGCGCGATCGCCAGGTAGATCTCGCCCAGGAACAGCCAGGAGCCCCAGTCGCGCGACACCAGATTGGTATGCTTGCCCTGCCAGCCGATCCCGGCCCGCATCGCCAGCGGCTTCTCCATCACCGGCGCGGTGTCGACGAAGACCTTCAGCTCGCTCTTGAACGTCCGGTGGATCCAGCCGCCCAGCGCCTTCAGCTTCTTCTTGACCACGTCGTGATAGTCGCGGCCCTGGGCATAGACCGAGATCACCCCCCTCTCCCGCTGCTCGAGCAGCGGCAGCGGGTCCTCGGCCGGGCCGTAATTGAGGCCGAGTGACAGCACGGTCAGGGCGTCGGGCCACAGCGTCTGCGGATCGGCACGCCTATCGGCATTCGCCTCCAGCCAGCCCATGTCGCCGTGCTGGCCCTCGCCGAGGAACAGCTCCAGCCGCTCGCGCAGCCGGGGGTCGGGCGTGGCGGCGGCGAAGCCGGCGCTGTCGAAGCCGAGGGCGAAGGCCTCGGCCCGGATACGGTCTTTTATGTCGGCCGGGCCGGTCATCCCCGTCCGCGATAGGTCGGCACGCCCTGGTCGGGCAGCCACAGGCCCTCGGGCGCCGGCCCGCTCTGGTAGAACACGTCGATCGGGATGCCGCCGCGCGGATACCAGTAGCCGCCGATGCGCAGCCAGCGCGGCTTCATCGCCTTGATCAGCCGCTCCGCCACATAGACGGTGCAGTCCTCGTGGAAGGCGCCGTGGTTGCGAAACGAGCCGAGGAACAGCTTCAGCGACTTGCTCTCGACGATCTTCGCCGCCGGGGCGTAGTCGATCACCAGATGGGCGAAGTCGGGCTGGCCGGTTATCGGGCACAGCGAGGTGAATTCCGGCGCGGTGAAGCGCACCAGATACAGCTGCTTCGGCCGCGGGTTCGGCACCGTCTCCAGCACCGCGTCCTCGGGCGATTCCGGCAGCGCCGTGGCCTGGCCGAGCTGGGTGAGCGCTTCGGTTCCCTGCGCCTTGGACTTGCGGGCCATGGTGTCTCCTCAGAGGGCCGGGATGTCGCCCTGCGCCTGCTCCACCTCGAAGGCGGCGGCGAAGGCGTCGAGCGTGCCGGCGGTGATGGCGCCGCGCAGCCCGGCCATCAGGTCCTGATAATAGGTCAGATTGTGCTGGGTCAGCAGCATCAGCCCCAGCACCTCCTCGCTGCGCACCAGATGGTGCAGATAGGCGCGGCTGTACTGGCGGCAGGCCGGGCAGCGGCAGGCTTCGTCCAGCGGCCGCTGGTCGTCCTGGTGGCGGGCGTTGCGCAGGTTGACCGTGCCGCGCCGGGTGAAGGCCTGGCCGGTACGGCCGGAGCGGGTCGGCAGCACGCAGTCGAACATGTCGACGCCGCGGCGGACCGAACCGACCAGGTCGGACGGCTTGCCCACGCCCATCAGGTAGCGCGGCCGGTCATCCGGCAAGGCCGGCACGGTGACGTCGAGGGCGGCGAACATCCGCTCCTGCCCCTCGCCCACCGCCAGGCCGCCGATGGCGTAGCCCTCGAAGCCGATCGCGGTCAGCGCCGCGGCGGATTCGAGCCGGAGATCGGGGTAGATGCTGCCCTGGACGATGCCGAACTGGCCGTAGCCGGGCCGGGCGACGAAGGCGTCGCGCGAGCGCTGCGCCCACTCCATCGACAGGCGCATTGAGCTGGCAGCCACCTCCGGCTCCGCCGGGAACGGCGTGCACTCGTCGAAGGCCATGGTGATGGTGGCGTCCAGCAGGTGCTGGATCTCGGTCGACCGTGCCGGGGACAGCCGGTGCTCGCTGCCGTCGAGATGCGAGCGGAAGGTCACGCCGTCCTTGTCCATGCGCCGCAGCTGCGACAGCGACATCACCTGGAAGCCGCCGGAATCGGTCAGGATCGGGCCGGGCCAGTTCATGAAGCGGTGCAGGCCGCCCAGCCGGGCCACCCGCTCCGCCCCGGGGCGCAGCATCAGGTGGTAGGTGTTGCCCAGCACGATCTGCGCGCCGGTGGCGGCCACCTCCTCCGGCCGCATCGCCTTCACCGTCGCGGCGGTGCCGACCGGCATGAAGGTCGGGGTCTGGACCACGCCATGAGCGGTGTGCAGGCGGCCGGTGCGGGCGGCGCCGTCGCGGGCCAGGGGCTCGAAGCGGAACTCAGTCATCTCTGTCCGACCGGTGCAGCAGGCAGGCGTCGCCATAGGAGTAGAAACGGTAGCCCGCGGAAATGGCATGGGAATAGGCCTGCTTCATCCGCTCCATGCCGGCGAAGGCGCAGACCAGCATGAACAGGGTCGAGCGCGGCAGGTGGAAATTCGTCACCAGCAGGTCGACGGCGCGGAAGCGGTAGCCCGGGGTGATGAAGATCGCGGTCGACCCGTCGAAGGGCCGCACGGTGCCGTCCTCGGCCGCCGCACTCTCCAGCAGGCGCAGGCTGGTGGTGCCGACCGAGACGATGCGGCCGCCGGCGGCGCGCACGGCGTTGATCCGGTCGGCGGCCTCGGCGGTCAGCACGCCGCGCTCGGCATGCATGACATGGCCTTCGACCGTGTCGCTCTTCACCGGCAGGAAGGTGCCGGCGCCGACATGCAGGGTCAGGCGCACCGTCTCGATGCCCCGCGCCGCCAGGGCATCGAGCAGCGGCGGGGTGAAGTGCAGCCCGGCGGTCGGCGCGGCGACGGCGCCGTCATGCCGGGCGAAGACGGTCTGGTAGTCGGCG
>NZ_JANX01000512.1 GCF_000767795.1 Inquilinus limosus MP06
ACCAGGCCGAGGCGCTGGCCGCCTCCACCGTGCCGGTGGTGGTCGCCGTCTCCTGCAACCCGTCCAGCCTGGCGCGCGACGCCCGGATCCTGGTGGATGGCGGCTACCGGTTGGAGCGGGCGACGCCGGTCGACCAGTTCCTGTGGACGCCGCACCTGGAAGCGGTGGCGGTGTTCCGCCGATAAGGTGAAGCGTCCTTCCCCTCATTGTCATTGCCGGGCTTGACCCGGCAATCCAGGGGCCACCCGGAGCTGCTTCGGCATTTCCTGGATGCCCGGGTCAAGCCCGGGCATGACACTGAGGAAAGGAGACGCGGTGAGCGGCTCAGCCGATCAGGCTGCGCAGCGGCACCAGGGGACGCGGGCCGACATGGCTGATCACCTCGGCGGCGGCGATGCTGCCGATGCGGCCGCTCTCGGCCAGGCCGAGGCCGCGGGTGAAGCCGTAGAGGAAGCCGGAGGCGTAGAGGTCGCCGGCGCCGGTGGTGTCGACCAGCTGGGCCAGCGGCGCCGCTTCGACCACGACGGTCTCGCTGTCGGTCACGATCACCGAGCCCTTCTCGCTGCGGGTGATCGCCGCGACCTCGCAGCGGCCGCGCACGGCGGCGACGGCGGCGTCGAAGTCGTCGACCTGGTACAGAGCCTTGATCTCCGCCTCATTGGCGAAGAGCAGATCGACATGGCTGTCGATCAGCCCCAGGAAGCTGTCGCGGTGCCGTTCGACGCAGAAGCTGTCCGACAGGGTCAGCGACACCTTGCGGCCGGCGGCATGGGCCACCTGGGCGGCCTTGATGAAGGCCTCCTTCGCCGTCGGCCGGTCCCACAGATAGCCTTCGAGATAGGTCACCTGCGAGCCGGAGATCACCGCCTCGTCGACATCGTCGGGCGTCAGCTCGACGCAGGCGCCGAGATAGGTGTTCATCGTCCGCTGCGCGTCCGGCGTGACGATGATCAGGCTGCGCGCGGTCGGCGGCGTGCCCGGCGCCGCGGGGTCGAGCGGCCGGGAGTCGAAATCGACGCCGACGGCGCGGATGTCGTGGCGGTAGACGGCGCCGAGCTGGTCGGCCGTGACCTTGCCGATGAAGGCGGCCTTGCCGCCCAGCGAGGCCAGCCCCGCCGCGGTGTTGCCGGCGGAGCCGCCCGAGGCCTCGAGCCCCGGCCCCATGGCGGCATAGAGCGCCTCGGCCCGCTCCGCGTCGATCAGCGTCATCGCCCCCTTCACCAGGCCATGCGTGGTGATGAAGGCTTCGTCGTTCTTGGTGATGACATCGACGATGGCGTTGCCGATGCAGGTGGCGTCGTAGCGGGCGCTCATGGGTCTCGCTGGTTGTGCGGCCAAGGATGCGACCCGCAAGGGGTCCCCGACCCTCTAGGCTGCGGCCGCCGCCGAGTCAACCGGGGCCGGGTCCCGCGCCGGTGCCGAGGGATGAGCGAGGCCGTAGCGTTCGGCGATCCGGTCGATCCACAGCCCCGGCGTGCCATGCGGCCGCTCATGCGGGGCGAAGGGGGTCAGCACGGCGTCCAGCCGGGCCATCGCCGCGGTCACCTGCTCCGCCTCGGCCGGGGTCAGGGCCGGCTTGGTGCCCTCCTCCGTCAGGGCGCGGATGCGGCTGCGCTCGACCAGCTTGGTCACCAGATGGCGGCCGTCGAAGCGGCGCAGGCAGACGGCATAGGCGCCGCCGAGCCAGTTCTCCTCCCAGATCTCGTCGAGGGCCTTGGCGAAGGCGGCCTCGTCGATCGCGCCGGCGGCATCGAACAGCTCGGTCCAGCCGAAGCGGCGACCTTCGGAAGCGAGCAGGGCCTGGCGGAAATCGGCGGCGAAATCCTGCCGGAACTGCGCCGCCAGCTCGTGCGGTGACAGGGTCGAGCCCGCGGCCTGGCGGGCCCAGGGCGCCACGGCGCCGCCGAACCATTCCTCCGGCTGCGCCAGCGCCTCGCTGCGGATGGCGCTGCGCACGGTCAGGGACGGGTCGAGGACATAGGTCGGACCCGGCAGGCAGCGGGCGGCGATCAGCGCCCGCAGCCGCTCCCCGGTCAGTCCGGCGGCCCGGGCCAGGGCGGCCGGCGTCAGGCAGCGGCGGCGGGCATAGTCGAGAATGGCGAAGATGTCGGTCATGATCGGCCTCCTGTGTCGGTCGCCCCACTCCACATCCGCGGCCGGCCCTTGACCAGCAAAGACAAATCGACCATCATCGAAATATGAAGGAAGGCCTTGATCTTGCAAGCTTATCGTCGCTGATCGGCGATCCCAGCCGGGCGCTGATCCTGTCGGCCCTGTTCGGCGGGGAGGCGCTGCCGGCGGGCGAGCTGGCATTCCGCGCCCGGGTCACGCCGCAGACCGCCTCGAGCCACCTGGCCAAGCTGGCGGAGGCCGGGCTGGTCACCGTCCGGCGGCTGGGCCGGCACCGCTACTACGCCCTGGCGGGGGCGGAAATCGGGGCGCTGCTGGAGACGATGCTGACCCTGGCCTCGCCGCCGCCGGCGGTCGCGGTTTCGCGCTCGAAGGTACCGACGCCGCTGCGCGACGGGCGCATGTGCTACGACCACCTGGCCGGCCGCCTCGGCGTCGCGGTCACCAACGCGCTGGTGGCGCGGGGCGTGCTGCAGGCCGACGACCACGGCTTCGCCCTGTCCGACGCCGCGCCCGGCTGGCTCGCCGCCCTCGACATCGATGTCGACCGGCTGCGCCAGGGGCGCCGCGCCGTCACCCGCCCAGTGCCAGGACTGGAGCGAGCGGCGGCCCCATCTGGCCGGCGCGCTGGGCGCCGCCATCGCCGACCGGTTCCTGGAGCAGGGCTGGATCCGGCGCGACCGCGACAGCCGCGCCGTGGCCCTGACCGAGGATGGCCGCGCCGCCCTGGCCCGGATCTTCGGCCCGGAGGTGCTGGACCAGGCGACGGCCTGACGTCCTCACCGTCATTGCGAGGAGGCGAAGCCGACGAAGCAATCCAGGGGCCACGGCAAACGGCCCTGGATTGCTTCGCTGCGCTCGCAATGACGATACTGGTGCTTCGGAAGCGCTCATGCGAGCAGGCGGTGACGCCAGGGAGAAGGTGATGCCGGAAACTGCCAAGCTTCTGACAGGCGGATGCGGCTGCGGCGCCGTGCGCTATGCGGTATCGGGCGCGCCGCGCTGGGCCGCCGCCTGCCATTGCCGCGACTGCCGCCGGGCCACCGGCGCGCCTTATTCCGCCTATGCCGGCTTCGAACGCTCGCAGGTGACGTGGAGCGGCGAGGCACCGCGCCGCTTCGCCTCCTCGCCCGGCGCCGAGCGATTCTTCTGCGGCCGCTGCAGCACGCCGCTGGCCTATGAGGGCGCCCGCTGGCCCGACGAGGTGCATCTGCTGGCGACGACGCTGGACGATCCCGGCGCCCTGCCGCCGCGCGGCCATGTCTATGTCGGCGAGACGCTGCCCTGAGTGCGCCTGGCCGACGGCCTGCCGCGCTACCGCACCACCGCCGGCGAGGGCGGGCCGATGACCGACGAAGAATAGGCGCCGCCCTTGCGCCGCCGGCCCCGCCGCCCCAGGTGAACGGCCGCGACATCAACCGCCGAGCCCCGATGCCGAACGCCTTCCGCCTCGCCCTGCAGCAGATGACGTCCGACCCGGCGATCCGCCGCGTGCTGTGGGTCAGCTTCGCCGCCACCATCTTCCTGGTGCTGACCCTGCCGGCCCTGGCCGGCTGGGGCCTGTCCTTCGTGCAGATCGCCAACTGGTCCTGGGTCGACACCACCATCGACGTGCTGGGCGGAGTCGCCGTGCTGGCGCTGGGCATCCTGCTGTTTCCCGCCATCGTCGGCGCCGTGGCCGGCCTGTTCCTCGACGACGTCGCCCAGGCGGTCGAGGCCCGGCACTATCCCACCCTGCCGCCGCCGCGGCGGCAGCGGATCGGCGAGATGATCTGGGGCGGCATCCGCTTCTTCCTGCTGCTGGCGGCGGTGAACCTGGTCGCGGTCGGCATCGTGCTGATCGTGCCCGGCGTCAACGTGCTGGTGTTCTGGCTGGTCAACGGCTACCTGCTGGGCCGCGAATATTTCGAGCTGGTGGCCGCGCGCCATGTCGAGCCGGCGGCGGCACGGGCGCTGTGGCGCGAGCGCCAGGGCCGCTTCATCATCGCCGGGCTGCTGCTGGCCGCGATCCTGCTGGTGCCGGTGGTCAACCTCGTGGTGCCGGTGCTGGGCGCCGCCTTCATGACCCATGTCTTCCATCGCGCGGTCGGCGGGCTCACCCCGGCGGGGCGGGCTGCCGGATAATTCATTTGACCGGAATACGGCTGAATTGCTCCTGTCCGGGAACGGGGCTGGCCGCCGCGGGTTGATCGGCGGATAAGCATCCAGCTACAGTCCCGGCCCCATCGTTTTGATGGGGCATCGACTCCGGAACCACAACAAGCAGGGGGACACCCGCGTGTTTCGTCGACGCAACCCCGCTGGCGGAGGATCGGATGGCGGCAACGAGCGGCCAGGCTATTCCCCCGCCACGGACACGTCCGTAGTTCGGCCCACCGCCCCGATCGCGCCTCAAGGAGAGCCCATGTCGTCCACCGCCAAGCCGGCCACCGGCTACAAGACCGATCTGCCGCGTCGGATCGACCTGCCCGGGACCGGGGCAGGCGCCGCCGGCGCCGTGCGCCGGCCGGACTCGTCGGCG
>NZ_JANX01000513.1 GCF_000767795.1 Inquilinus limosus MP06
TACCCCCTCCCGCAAGGGGAGGGGGAACAAGAAAGGTCGCCCTCCGCCTCCTCTCCCTTCTCGCCCTCCTCCTGGTCGCCGCCTGCGGGGCCATCACCCAGCCGATGGGCGCCTCGGACGGAACGCCGAGGCTGGAGGCCGATGCGGTGATCGCGGCGGATGGCTACCGCCTGCCGCTGCGCAGCTGGGGGCCGATGGAGAAGCCCCGCGCAGTAATTCTGGCGCTGCACGGCTTCAACGAATATGGCCGCGCCTTCGACGATCCGGCCCGGTTCTGGGGCCAGCTCGGCATCGCCACCTACGCCTATGACCAGCGCGGCTTCGGGGCCACCGCCCGGCGCGGCATCTGGCCGGGGACACAGACCCTGGCCGCCGACGCCGCCGCGACGCTGCGGCTGCTGGAGGCGCGCTATCCCGGCGTGCCGCTCTATCTGCTGGGCGAAAGCATGGGCGGGGCCGTCGCCATCCTGACGGCGACCGGGCCGGACCACCCGCCGATGGCCGGGCTGATCCTGTCCGCCCCCGCCACCTGGGGCAGGCAGAGCATGGCCACGATCCCCCGGGTGGCACTGTGGCTGACCCGGCGGCTGATCCCGGCGATGACCTTCACCGGCCGCGATCTCGGCGTCCAGGCCAGCGACAACATCCCGATGCTGATCGCGCTGGGCCGCGACCCGCTGTACATCCGCGCGACCCGGGTCGACACGATCGACGGGCTGGTCGACCTGATGGGCCGTGCCTCGGACGCGGCGGCGGAGATCTCGGAGCCGACCTTGGTGCTGCTGGGCGAGCATGAGCAGGTGCTGGCGCCGGCCTCGGTGAACCGGCTGCTGCGCCGCCTGCCGCAGCGGCCGGATCTGGTCGTCGCCTCCTACAGCCGTGGCTGGCACTGGCTGCTGCGCGATCTCGGCCGGCGCACACCACAGCGCGACGTCGCCGACTGGGTGCTGCACCCGGGCCCAAGCCTGCCGTCGGGCGCCGAGCTGCGCGGCCAGGCCCGCCGCGCCATGGCCGACGGGACGGTCGCGGGTTCGGATCTGCAGGCGTCGGGCGGGCCGTAGCCCGGATCCGCTACTCCGCGGCGGCCTCGGCCGTGGCGGGAAGCGGCAGCCGCACCGGGCTGAACACCTCCTGCTCCTCCGACACGCCGCGCAGGCTGAACCGGCCCATGGGCTCGGCTTCCACGCCGGCGGCGCGGCGGAAGGGCTCGGTCATCAGCGGGCGGCGGCCGGTGATGCGGCACAGCGCCTCGACCCGGCTGGCCAGGTTGACCGCGGGGCCGATCACGGTGAAGTCCAGCCGGTCGGCGGCGCCGATATTGCCGTACATCACCTCGCCGATATGCAGCGACAGGCCGTAATCCAGCGCCGGCCGGCCCTCCTCGACCCGCTTCGCGTTCAGCGCGGCCATGCCGTGCTCGGCCACGGCGGCGGCGGTCAGGGCCTTGGTCGCGGCGTCCTGCACGCCCTGCTCCTCATCCACCGGGAAGATCGCCAGCATGGCGTCGCCGATGAACTTCAGGATCTCGCCGCCGGATTCCTGCACCGCGGCGGCCATGGTCTCGAAATAGCTGTCCAGTGAGGCGACGATCTCCTCGCGCCCCACCTTTTCGCTCATCGCGGTGAAGTCGCGCAGGTCGCAATACCAGATCGCGGCGTGCAGCGATTCCGACATGCCGCGGCGGATCTGGCCGTTCAGGATGCGGGCGCCGGCGTCGTGGCCGACATAGGTGTCCAGGAGGTCGACCGCGGTGGCGCGCAGGGTGTGGATCTCGACCAGTCGGGTCAGGATCGGCATTAGCCGGTCGATCTTTTCCAGCGCCGCCTCGCTGAACCCGCCCTCCGCGCGCGTGGCGAAGGAGATGGCGGAGCGGCGGCCGCTGGTGAAGGCCAGGCCGAACAGGGCGTAGTCTGTCAGCCCCTCGTCGCGGAACTCCTCCAGCACCGGGAAATCGAGCTGCGCCTTCGGGCCGGTCAGGCGGCGGCGCACGGCATCCGCCCCTTCCTCGATCACCACGCGGATCGGGCTGTCCAGGTATTCGGGCGCGTTGCGGTTCTCCCACAGGCCACGGCGGCGCTCGATCGCGCCGGTGCCGCGCCAGATATAGGCGGTGCCGAAATAGAGCGGATGCAGGGCGGGAATGATGGCGAGGCCGCGCGCGACCGGGACGTCCTCCGCGACCAGGCGGTTGCAGAACTCCTCAAGCAGCTGGCCGATGTCCCGAATGCCCGGCGCCTCGTAGAGCAGCCAGTCCAACGTGGGTGAGCCGGTACAGCTCGTCATCGGATTGTCTTTCTCGATCACGACGCCCATGGTCCGCCCCTCGCAGCACAGCCTCCATCATCTAGGGTGTCGCGTCCAGATTTCGAGTCAGCCTCTTACCGATGAAAGGAAAAGCTGCCTTGCACGGCGTGCCGAGCCGCGGCGCAGCGGCGTCCTCGGCCCCGCCTCAGCCCCACAGCGCCGGCTCCGGCGGATACACCGTGGCGCCGTCATAGCACAGGGCAGGATCGTGGTCCTGGGCCAGCAGCAGCGGCCCGTCCAGGTCCACCACCTCCGCCCCCTGGGCCACCAGCGTCGCCGGCGCCATGGCGAGGGAGGAGGCGACCATGCAGCCGACCATCACGCTGAAGCCGCGCTCGCGGGCTGCGGCACGCAGCCGCAGCGCCTCGGTCAGCCCGCCGGCCTTGTCCAGCTTGATGTTGACCATGGCGTATTTGCCGGCGCAGCGGTCCAAGCTGGCGGTGTCGTGGCAGCTTTCGTCGGCGCAGAGCGGGATCGGGCTCTCGAAGCCCAGAAGCGCGTCGTCCTCCGACGCCTTCAGCGGCTGCTCGATGACTTCCACGCCCAGCGCCGCGAAGGCCGGGCCGAAGCGTTCCAGATGGGCGATCGACCAGGCCTCGTTGGCGTCGACCACCAGCCGGCTGCCCGGCGCGTTCTCCCGCACCGCCTGCACCCGCTCCAGGTCGCCGTCGCCGGTCAGCTTCAGCTTCAGCAGCGGCCGATGCGCCGACTGCCGCGCCGCCTCGCCCATCCGCTCCACCGTGTCCAGGCTCAGCGTGTAGACGGTGGTGACCGGGCCGGGCTCCGGAATCCCGGCGATGGCCCAGGCCGGCACCCCGGCCAGCTTCGCCTCCAGGTCCCACAGGGCGCAGTCGACCGCGTTACGGGCCGCGCCGGGCGGCAGCAGCGCCTCCAGCCCCGGCCGGTCGGCGCCGTCGGCGATGGCCCGAGCCACGCTCCCGATCTGCGTCGTCACGCTCTCCAGGCTCTCGCCGTAATGGGCGTAGGGCGTGCATTCGCCACGGCCGACCGCGCCGCCGGCAGCGATCTCGGCGATCAGCGTCCGCGCCTCGGTGCGGCTGCCGCGCGAGATGGTGAAGACGCCGCGGATCGGCCACACCGCCTGCCGGACCGAGAGGACGCGGCCGGTCATGCGGCGACCGGGGCCGGCAGCCGGTCGACGATGGCGGCGACGCCGGTGCGCACCGGGTCGACCGCGGGCAGGCCGAAGCGGTCCTCGGCCTCCTTCAGCGCCCGCTCCGCCGCCTGCGGGTCCAGCGCCGAGGTGTTGAAGGCCAGCCCCACGACCTTGGCGTTCGGGTTGGTCAGCCGGGCGCAGCGCTCGTTCAGCGCGATGCAGTCGGCCAGGTCCGGCACCGGAAAGTTCGGCAGGCCGCGCATATGCGGCCGCCCGGGCTCGTGGCACATCACCAGCGCCTCGGCCTGGGCGCCGTGCAGCAGGCCGAGCGACACGCCGGCATAGGAGGCATGGAACAGCGACCCCTGGCCCTCGATCAGGTCCCAATGGTCGGTCTCGGCCTCCGGCGCCAGCCATTCGGTGGCGCCGGAGATGAAGTCGGCCACCACGGCGTCGACCGAGACGCCGCCGCCGGCGATCAGGATGCCGGTCTGGCCGGTGGCGCGGAAATCGGCCTTGAAGCCGCGCGCCTTCATCTCGCGCTCCAGCGCCAGCGAGGTGAACATCTTGCCGACCGAGCAGTCGGTGCCGACGGTCAGGAGGCGGCGGCCACGGCGCGGCATGCCGGTGGCGACGTCGAAGTCGCGGTCCGGATGGCGCACATCGAACAGGCTGCGGCCCAGCGCCTGGGCGCGCTGCGCCACCTGCGGCAGGTCGGCGATGCGGTTGTGCAGGCCCGAGGCGATGTCCATGCCGAGCTCCAGCGCCCGCAGCATGGTGTCCTGCCAGGCGGCGGAGATGCGGCCGCCGCGATTGGCGACGCCGATGATCAGCGTCCGCGCGCCCTTGGCCGCGGCTTCCTCCAAGGTCAGGTCGGGCAGGCCGCAGGTGGCGCGGCAGCCGTCCAGCCGCAGCTGGCCGACGCAGACCTCGCGGCGCCACTGGGCCACGCCATAGGCGGTCTTGGCGGCAAGCTGATCGGGGGCATCCCCCAGGAACAGCAGATAGGGACGCCGGATATCCACGATGCGGGCTCCTCACCAACGGTCGCGGCGAGTGTAGCGGGAATCCGGGGGCAGGCCAGGATCGGGGCTTGGGGACGTCATAACCGGCGGTGAGGGTGCCCGGCCTCCCGATCGGCGCGGGATCGAGAGGCCGGACGGGGTCAGTTCTGGTCCTGCTGCTGACGCTTGTCGGG
>NZ_JANX01000514.1 GCF_000767795.1 Inquilinus limosus MP06
GTCGAGCAGCTGCTGGACGGAGGCCGGCGGGGGCTGGTCCGCCGACGCGGGCGGCGCCTGCTGCGCCCGGCCCGGCGCGCCGAGCAGGACCAGCACCGCGATCAACAGGCCCCGGAACCAGCGCATCCGTCCCTCCCATCCCCCTGCGCGCATGCTGTCGCGCCGTGCGGCCGGTGGCAATGGTCCTCGGACGGGCGGACGGGGATCACCTGGCCGCGACGGGAATCCCGGACTGCCAGGCCGCCCAGTCTCTGACCACGGACTGGACGAAGGGCGCGCCTGCGGCGGTGAGGTTGGCGATCGCGATCGGGAAGCCGCCGGACTTGGCCTGCAGCGAGTCCGCCGCAGTCTGGCCGGGATGGGGCCGGTCGAAGTTGGAGGCGGTGCGCAGTACCGCGACCCGGCCGGTGTCGACCAGCCCGGCCTCCTCGCCGCGCCGCAGCGCCTCGAAAGTGGCGTTGTCCTCCTGCTGCGTCGTGCAGTAGCTGCCCTTGCCGTCGGTCAGGAGCGCCACCCACTCCTCCGCCCGCTCGCCGATCCGGGCGCCGTGCCAGTAGGTGTCGCCGGCCAGCGTGTCGCATTGCACGACCTTCGGCGGCTGGTTGGCCGGGGCTTCCGGATAGCGGGCGCGATAGGCGGCCGCGGCCTCGCCGTCGGCCAGCTTCGCATCCTGGCTCAGGGCCAGGACGGCCTGCAGCAGGTCCTCGTTCAGCCGGAACACCTCGGTGCGGTAGTTGAGCGGCGGCTTCCCCGCCGGGTCCTTCGCCCCGATGCCGAGATAGCCGCTGCTCCAGCCCGGCGGCATCTCGCGCGCGTCGATCTCGTGCTGGATGCCGAAATCCACCAGGTAGCGGGCCCAGGCGGCGGTGCCGAGCGTGCCCTTGGCCGGATCGATCCCGGCGATGCCGGCGATCAGCACATAGGCGCGGGTCAGGTCGAACTGCCGGCTCCACAGCAGCGCCATGGTCGAGGCCGCGGCATTGGCGTGGCCCATGCCGGTCGTCATCTGGCACACGCCGTCGGCGTTGCAGTGCACGGCGGGATAGTCGGGCGAGAGGCCCGGCACCGCGATCTCCTGGTCCAGGCGAAGCTGCTCGATCCAGGGCTTCGCCTCCGGCCCGAACATCGAGATGATCAGCACCTTGACCGGCCGCGGCGGCGTCTGCGCCGTTGCGGGAGCGGCGGCGAAGGCGGCCAGGGCCGCCGCGGCGACGGCATGCTTCAGATCGGGAAGAGGCAAGGGTCGCTCCATCGCGTCGGAGGTGGGTCTCGATCCCAGCCTAGCGCACGCCGCGGGCCAGGCGCCGTTCCAGCGCCGTCGCGGCCAGCGCGATCGGGTAGCACAGGGCGAAGTAGAACAGCGCGACGAAGCCGTAGGTGCGGGCGGAGTCGAAGGTGGCGTTGACGATGATGGTGCCGGCCTTGGTCAGCTCGACGAAGCCGATCACCGAGGCCAGGGCCGTGCCCTTCACCACCTGCACCAGGAAGCCGACGGTGGGCGCGATGGCGACGCGCAGCGCCTGCGGCAGGATCACCAGGCGCAGCTGCTGCGGCCAGGTCAGGGCCAGGGCCCGTGCCGCCTCCCACTGGCCGCGCGGCACGCTTTCGACCGCGCCGCGCCAGATCTCGGACAGGAAGGCGGCGGCGTAGAGGGTCAGCGCCACCGCGGCGGCGGCGAGCGGCGGCAGGTCGAGCCCGACCAGCGCCAGGCCGAAGAAGCACAGGAACAGCTGGATCAGGAGCGGCGTGCCCTGGAACAGCTGGACGTACAGCCCGGTGGCGCGCCGCGCCCAGCGCCGGCCGGACAGGCGCAGCAGCAGCAGGCCGGCGCCGAGCAGGAAGCCGCCGAGAAAGGCGATCAGGCTCAAGGCGATGGTCCAGCGCGCCGCCAGCAGCAGGTTGCGCAGAATGTCCCAGGTGGTGAAGCCGGTCATGCCGCGGCCTGCCGGTGGCGGAACAGGCGGCGGCCGACCCGGTCCGACAGCCGGCGCAGGACGACGGCGAGGACCAGGTAGATCGCCCCGACCACGAGATAGGTCTCGAAGCTGAGGAAGGTGCGGGACTGGATGAAGCTGCCGGCGAAGGTCAGGTCGCGCACCGCGATCTGCGACACCACCGAGGAGCCGAGCATGATGATGACGAACTGGCCGGTGAGGGAGGGATACACCTTCTCCAGTGCCGGGATCAGCACCACCAGCCGGAAGGTGCGCCAGCGCGACAGGCCCAGGCTGGCCCCGGCCTCCCACAGCCCGCGGCCGACGCCGTCGAGGCCGGCGCGCACGATCTCGGTGGCGTAGCCGCCGAGATTGACGATCATCGCCAGCAGCGCCGCCTCGACGCTGCCGAGCTTCACCCCCAGCCGCGGCAGGCCGAAGAACACGAAGAACAGCTGGATGATGAAGGGCGTGTTGCGGATCAGCTCGACATAGGCGCCGACCACGAACCGCACCGCCGGGCTGCGCGAGCGGCGGCCGAGGGCGCCGAGCACGCCCAGCGCCAGCCCGCCGGCGACGGCGATGAGCGTGAGCAGGACGGTCAGGCCGATCCCCTGCAGGATCAGCCCGCCATAGCCGAGCAGGTCGGCGAAGCGGAAGGTCAAGCTCGGCTCAGACCGGCAAATCGCCCGGCAGCGCCGCGCCGAGCCACTTCTTGCTGATCGCGTCCAGCCGCCCGTCCTGCTTCGCCGCGGCGATGATGGCGTTGACCCTGGCCAGCAGCTTCGGCTCGCTTTTGTTCAGGCCGATGAAGCAGGGCGACTGGCTGAGGATGAATTTCGGCTCCGGCCGCACCGCCGGGTCGCGCGCCAGGATCGCGGCGGCGACGACATTGCCGGTGGCGATCAGCTCGGTCTGGCCGGACAGGAAGGCGGCGATGGTGGTGTTGTTGTCCTCGAACCGCTCGATGTCGGCATCGGCCGGGGCGACCTTCGAGATCGCCAGGTCCTCCAGCGCGCCGCGAGTGACGCCGACGGTCTTGCCCGCCAGGTCCTCCGCCTTGGCCACGGTCGAATCGGCCGGGCCGAACACGCCGGAATAGAACGGCGCATAGGCGCTGGTGAAGTCGATCACCTTCTCGCGCTCGGCATTCCGGCCGAGGCTGGAGATGATCAGGTCGACCTTGTGGGTCTGCAGATAGGGCAGCCGGTTTGCACTGGTCACGGGCACCAGCTCGACCGCCACGCCCAAATCCTGAGCAATCAGCCTGGCCATGTCGATGTCGTAGCCCTGCGGCTGCAGGTCGGGCCCGGCCGAGCCGAAGGGCGGGAAATCCTGCGGCACGGCGATGCGGATCACCTTGGTCGCCAGCACGTCGTCCAGCGTCTCGGCCGCCGCCGGCCGCACCGCCCCGGCCAGCCCCATCACGACCGCCAGGCCGCAGAGCAGCCCCATTCCCCAGTTCCGCAACGACATCCCGTGCCCCATTCAAACCGGCGCGACCGCCGCGCCGTCCGGGGTTCCGGGTCAGCAAGCGCCGTGCCAGGACGGCATCGCGAAACAGACGGCAACAAATCGTTACGCACCCGACATTGTCCCGGCCGGCCGGGGGCGCTAGGCAAAGGCGGGATCAACAACCGAGGCCGGTCATTGACCACGCTCCTGTACATCCTTGCCTTCCTGTGCCCGCCGCTGGCCGTCTATCTCGACATCGGCGCGGGGGACGAGCTGCGGCTGAACATCATCCTGACGATCCTGGGCTGGATCCCCGGCATCATCCACGCCCTCTACATCCTCTCGATCCACCCACCGCATTGAGAGACCGTCTGCAAATGCTACTGGCGCGGCCGTCTGACGGCGCCGTCTCCGCTTCCGGTGCTCACGCACCCATGTGCGCTCTCGACGCCACCGCCAGCCGACTCACGCCAGCGCATTTCCAAACGGTCTCTGAGGGGTCTTACTCCGCCGCCTCGGCCGGCTGCAGCGCCGGTTCGGCCCGGGCCGGGCGGGACAGGAAGCCGAACACCACGGCGGCGGTGACCACAGTGATCGCGGCCAGCACGAAGCAGAGGCCGTGGAAGGCGTCGCCATAGGCCCGGACCAGCAGCGCCGGTCCGGCCTGCGGCAGCGCCGCCGCGGCCTGCGCCAGGTCGCCCATCGCCAGGCGCTGCGAGGCCAGGGTCAGCATGGCCGGATCCGCCGGGCCCAGCGCCGTCCCCAGCCCCGATCGGGACAGCCCGGCCAGGATGGCGCCGACCACGGCGAGTGCGATACCTTCCCCCGCCACCCGGGTGGTGCTGAAGATGCCCGCGGCCATGCCCGCGCGTTCCTTCGGCACCACGCTGACCGCCAGCGCGTCCATCAGCCCCCAGGGCAGGCTGATGCCGAGGCCGATCACCAGCAGCGCCGGCACCATCGCGGCGCCGGGAAGGCCCGGCGGCACCCGGGCCAGCCAGACCAGCCCGGCGGCCGCCACCAGCAGCCCGGCGCCGCACAGGGCGCCGGCGGAGACCCAGCGGGTCAGCAGCGCCGCCAGCATCGGCACCACCAGCATCGGGCCGCACAGCGCCATCATCATCCAGCCGGCGCCCAGCCCCGCCCCAGCCCTCGATGCCGACGAAGCGCAGCGGCAGCAGGATCAGCAGCACGACGAAGGAATAGGCCGGCGCCGC
>NZ_JANX01000515.1 GCF_000767795.1 Inquilinus limosus MP06
GTTGGCAGGGCCAGAGCAGCCGGGGCTGGTTCCTGCCGGAGGGAACCCCCTCCCCCTAGCCCCCTCCCGCAAGGGGAGGGGGGACTCGTTGAGCTTGGGTTCGATAGCGGCGGCGATCCCATCCCGCGGAGGCGGCTGCCGTGACCGCGCTCTCCGCCGAAGACCTCACCATCGGTTATGGCGGCTCGGCCGTCGCCGCCGGCATCGACCTGGCGCTGGAGGCCGGCACGGTCACCTGCCTGCTCGGCCCCAACGGCGTCGGCAAGACCACGCTGTTCAAGACGCTGCTGGGCCTGCTCCCGCCGCTGGCCGGCACCGTCCGGGTCGGCGGCGAGGTGCTGGACCGGCTGCGGCCGGCGGCGGTCGCCCGCCGCGTCGCCTATGTGCCGCAGGCCTATCCCGGTGACTTCGCCTACAGCGTGCTCGACCTGGTGGTGATGGGGCGGACCGCGGCGCTCGGCGCCTTCGCCACGCCCGGCCAGGCCGATCTCGACATCGCCATGCAGGCTCTTGACACCCTCGGCATCGCCGCTTTGGCGCCGCGGGACTCGACCCGGATCTCCGGCGGCCAGCGCCAGCTTGCGCTGATCGCCCGCGCCTTGGCCCAGCAGGCCGGGGTGGTGGTGATGGACGAGCCGACGGCCAGCCTCGACCTCGGCAATCGCCTGCGGGTGCTGGACCGGATCCGCGCCCTGGCGGCCGACGGGCTGGCGGTGCTGGTCTCGACTCATGAGCCGGAGCACGCCTTCGCCGTCGCCGACCGGGTCGCGGTGCTGGAGCCGGGCGGCCGGTTCGAGGCCGGGCTGGTCGACGCGGTGCTGACGCCGGAGCGGCTGACCCGGCTCTACGGCGTGGCCCTGACGGTCGAGCGCACGCCCGCCGGCCGCCGGGTGGTCAGCCCGGTCGGGCAGGCATGACCAATCCGGGGCTGGTCAAGCCCGGCCGGAGTTGCGACAAGGGCGGCCTCTCTCGGATCCTCGGCACATGACCCTCCTGCTCGGCCTCCGCAACGCCGCCGTCACCTTCGGCGGCACGCCCCTCTGGACCGGCGTCGACCTGGCGCTTTCGGCCGGCGACAAGGCCTGCCTGGTCGGCCGCAACGGCAGCGGCAAGTCGACCATCCTGAAGGCGCTGGCCGGCGCCATCGACCTCGACGGCGGCGAACGCTTCGTCCAGCCGGGCGTCCGCATCGCCTATCTGGCGCAGGAGCCGGACCTGTCCGCCCACGCCACCGTGACCGACTATGTCGCCTCCGCCCTGCCGGCCGACCGCGCCCATGACCATTGGCGGGTCGAGCAGGTGCTGGCCGCGGTGAAGCTGGAGGGCGACCGATCCACCGGCACCCTGTCGGGCGGGGAGGGGCGGCGCGCCGCCATCGCCGCCGCCGTGGTCGGCGAGCCCGACGTGCTGCTGCTGGACGAGCCGACCAACCATCTCGACCTGCCGACCATCGAATGGCTGGAGGGCGAGCTCAAGGCCTGGCGCGGTGCGCTGCTGCTGATCAGCCACGACCGCGCCTTCCTCAACGCGCTGGTGCAGCGCGCCTGGTGGATCGACCGCGGCGTGCTGCGGCAGATGGACAAGCCCTTCGCCCAGTTCGAGGAATGGACCGAGACCATCCTGGCGCAGGAGGAGGCGGAGCGGGCGCGGCTGGACAAGAAGATCGCCACCGAGACCACCTGGTCGCGCCAGGGCATCAGCGCCCGGCGCAAGCGCAACCAGGGCCGGCTGCGCGCGCTCTATGCCATGCGGGCCGAGCGGCGGTCGCAGATCGCCCGCCAGGGCGTGGCGGCGCTGGGCATCGCCGAGGCCGCCCGTGGCGCGGCAAGGGTGATCGAGGCCGAGGGCGTGTCCAAGGCCTTCGGCGACACCGTCATCGTCCGCGACTTCTCCACCCGGGTGCTGCGCGGCGACCGGATCGGCGTGATCGGCCCGAACGGCGCCGGCAAGTCGACCCTGGTCAAGGTGCTGACCGAGGCCGAGCCGCCCGATTCCGGCACGGTGCGGCTGGGGCCGGGGGTGGAACCCGCCTATTACGACCAGACCCGCATCGCGCTCGACCCCGAGGCGACGCTGCGCGACGTGCTGCTGCCGCATGGCGGCGACCATGTCCAGGTCGGCGACCAGAAGCGGCACATCGCCTCCTACCTGTCCGACTTCCTGTTCGATTCCTCGCGCATGTTCAGCCCGGTGAAGAGCCTGTCGGGCGGCGAGCGCGGCCGCCTGCTGCTGGCCAAGCTGTTCGCCCGGCCCAGCAACCTGCTGATCCTGGACGAGCCGACCAACGACCTGGACCTGGAGACGCTGGACCTGCTGGAGGAGGTGCTGGCCGATTTCCAGGGCACGCTGATCCTGGTCAGCCATGACCGCGACTTCCTCGACCGGTTGGTGACCTCGGTGATCGCGGTCGAGGGCCAGGGCCGGGTGACGGAATATGTCGGCGGCTACACCGACTATCTGCGCCAGCGCCCGGCAGTGCAGGCTCCGGCTCCGGCCACGCGCTCCGCCCCGGCGGCCAAACCCCCGGCTTCGAAGCCGCGCACCAAGCTCAGCTTCAAGGACCAGCGCGAGCTCGACCTGCTGCCCGGCAAGATCGAGGCGCTGACCGCCGAGATCGCCCAGCTCGGCAAGGCGCTGGAGGATCCCGCCCTCTACACCCGCGACCCGGACGGCTTCGCCAGGAAGAGCGCCCGGCTGGCCGCGGCGGGGGCGGAGAAGGAGGCGGCGGAGGAGCGCTGGCTCGAGCTCGCCTCCCTGGCGGAGGAGCTCGGCGCCTGATGATGCGGCCGGTCGACCTGCTGCTGGCCGTCGGCGTCATGCTGATCTGGGGCTACAACTTCGTGATCGCCAAATACGGCCTCGCGGAGCTGCCGCCGCTGCTGTTCATGGCGCTGCGCTTCGGGCTGGTCGCCCTGCTGCTGGTGCCCTTCGTGCGCATGCCGCGCGGGCGCTGGCGCGACGTGCTGATCCTGTCCGTGATGCTGGGGCTGACCCACTTCTCGCTGATGTTCACCGGCCTCGCCCATGTCGACGCCGCGGTGGCGGCGATCGTCATCCAGGTGCAGGTGCCGGCCTCGGCCGCCATGTCCATGCTGTTCTTCGGCGACAGGATCGGCTGGCGCCGGGCGCTCGGCATGGCGGTGGCCATCGGCGGCGTCGCCATCCTGGCGGGCGAGCCGCGCCACAGCTCGGCCCTGTGGGCGATCGGGCTGATCGTGCTGGCGGCGATCGTCTGGGCCGCCGCCAACATCCAGATGAAGCGGATGACGGATCTCGACCCCTCCACCATCAATGGCTGGATGTCGCTGTTCGCCGCGCCGATGTTGCTGGTGGTTTCCCTGTTGCTCGAGGACGGCCAGTGGCAGGCGGTGACCCGGGCCAGCGGGTGGGCGTGGATGGCGGTGGCCTTCCAGGGGGTGGTCGTGGTGATCTTCTCCTACGCCATCTGGTACCGCCTCCTGCGCACCTATTCCGTCAACCAGACCATGCCCTATACCTTGCTGGTGCCGGTGTTCGGCGTGCTGTCGGGCGTGCTGTTCCTGGACGAGCCGGCCAGCTGGACGCTGCTGATCGGCGGCATCGCCACGCTGATCGGCGTCGGCATCATCATCCTGCGCCGGCCCAAGGCGGTCGAAGCCCAGGCGCAGGTCACGTGAGAGGGAAGACCATGGCCAAGCTGACGGAAGTCGCGCCCGAGCTGTACGCGACGGCACAGGTGGACAGCGCGGCGATCGCGGAGATCGCGGCCTCGGGCGCCAAGACGCTGATCAACAACCGGCCGGATGGCGAGGAGCCGGGCCAGCTGCCGGCCGAGCAGGCGCGGGCGGAGGCCGAGCGGCTGGGCCTGACCTATATCCATATCCCGGTCACCTCCTCCTCGATCGCGCCGGGCGATATCGAGGCGATGCAGCAGGCTTTGGAGTTGGCGCCGAAGCCGGTGGTGATGCATTGCCGCAGCGGCACCCGTTCGACCCTGCTCTGGGCCGCGGGCGAGGTCCTGGCCGGCCGCCGCGACGCCGGCGATCTCGTCGCCGAGGCGGCGGAGAAGGGCTTCCAGATCGCCTCCCTGCCGGACCTGGTGGCGCGTCTGCGCCAGGGGTGAGATCGGGATGGCGGGCCGGCAGCCGGTCAAGGACCGCCCGGTCTCCTGGATCGACCTGATCGAGATCGGGCTCGATCCGGAGGACCGGCGGCCGCTGTTCCAGCAGCTGCATCTGGCGCTGCGCGACCTGATCGCCCGCCGGGTGGTGCCGGCCGGCACGCGGCTGCCGGCGACCCGGATCTTGGCCGACCGGCTCGGCGTGTCGCGCACCACCGTGGTCACCGCCTATGACCAGCTGCAGGCCGAGGGCGTGGTCGCCGGCCGGGTCGGCGCCGGCACCTATGTCGCCGCCGGGATCGAGGCGGAGGAGGGGGTGCCCCCCACGCCGGCGGAGAGCCCCGGCCGGGCCGCCGCGGCCCCGGCCTGGCGCAGCGAGACGGTGCCCTTCGCCGCCGGCTTCTGCGGCATGCACCCGGCCACCGAGCGCGCCTGGGGTCGACTGGTGCAGCGCCATCTGCGCGGCATCGGCGT
>NZ_JANX01000516.1 GCF_000767795.1 Inquilinus limosus MP06
GCCGGCGCTGCTGGCCTGCGAGAACCTCGTCGCCGGATACACGCGCGACATCGACATCCTGCGCGATATCTCCGCCAAGGCCTGGGCCGGGCGCATCTCCTGCGTCGTCGGGCCGAACGGGACCGGCAAGTCCACCCTGCTCAAGGCCCTGTTCGGCTTCCTGAAGCCACGTGCCGGCCGCGTGCTGATGAATGGCGGCGAGATCACCGCCAGCCCGCCCTTCCGCATGCTCGGCCTCGGCCTGG
Organism: Inquilinus limosus MP06; assembly: GCF_000767795.1. Taxonomy (GTDB): domain Bacteria; phylum Pseudomonadota; class Alphaproteobacteria; order DSM-16000; family Inquilinaceae; genus Inquilinus; species Inquilinus limosus_E. The sequence goes on from NZ_JANX01000516.1 coordinate 246, forward strand.
CCTATCTGCCGCAGCGGCCGAGCCTGTTTCCGTACCTGACGGTCGAGTCCAACCTGAAGCTCGGCCTCTGGCATGCCTGGCCGAAGAAGGCCGTCCTGGCCGAGCGGCTGGAGCGGGCCTATCAGCGTTTTCCCGTCGTCCGCGAGAAGCGCAGCCAGCCGGCAGGGCAGCTTTCCGGCGGCCAGCAGCGGCAGGTCGAGATCGCCCGCAGCCTGATGGCCGAGCCGTCCATCTACCTGATCGACGAGCCGACCGCCGGCGTGGACCCGCAGACCAGCGAGATCATCTACGAGATCGTGCGCGACCTCGCCCATGGCCTCGGCAAGGCCGTGCTGCTGGTCGACCAGGACATCCGCGCCGCGCTGGCCATCACCGACTATGTCTATGTAGTGAAGACCGGTGCGGTGTTCTCCGAAGGCGCGCGGGAGGATTTCGGCAGCGACACCGACGCGCTGGTCGCACGCTGGCTCTATGCCAGCGGCGAATGACGCCGGTCGGTCCCGTGGCCTACGGTGCCTCGAACCCGGCCGGGGGCTCGAACAGGCGGCCGCGCGCAACCTCGAGCGTGCGGCCGATCCGCAGCGCCATGGCATCGTCGAAGCGGCGCGCCACGATCTGCAGCGACGCGGGCAGGCTCTCGACCAGGCCGACCGGAACGCTCAGCGCGGCCATGTCCATCAGGTTGACCATGCGCGTGAAGGTGCCGAGCGGGGTCTTGGTCTCGTCGATTCCCTCCAGCGGCGGGGCGAAGATCGGCGCTGTCGGCGTCAGGAACGCGTCGGCGCCGTCGAGATAGCGGTGGAATTCGATCTGCGCCGCCCGCCGCGCCGCGAGAAGCTCCTGATAGCGCGCGCCGTCGATCGTCCGGCCGCGCAGAATCCGCGCCCTGACCGCCGGATGGACCACGCTGGTCTCGGGCTCCACATGCTCGCGCAGATGGTGCCAGGACTCCGCCGCCATCAGATCGCCGGTCGCGGCCATGTACTCCTCGGGCCGGCGCGGCATCGCCCGCTCCTCGACCTCGGCGCCGAGGGTGGCCAATTGCTGGACGGCCGCCCGGAACAGCCGGAGCACATCGGCCTCGACCGCGCCGAGGTCGCGCTCCGACGGGACCCGCAGATGCAGGCCGGCGACGCCGTCGCCGAGAGGACGCAGCGGATCCGGCCCCGCGACCCCGAAGGTCGCAGGATCGTCCGCATCCCGACCCTGCAGGGCGGACAGCAGCAGCGCTGCGTCCTCCACCGACCGGGTGAGCGGGCCGACGCTGTCGAAGGAGGTGGCGAGCGGCAGCAGCCCGCCCCGTCCGACAAGGCCGACGGAGGTCTTCAGCCCGACGACGCCGCACATGGCGGCCGGGTTGCGCACCGACCCGCCCGTATCGGTGCCGAGCGCGGCCGGCACCAGCCCCGCCGCCACCGCCACCCCGGACCCGCTGGAGGATCCGCCGGGGGCCCGCGGGACAGCCCGGTCGCGCGGGTTCAGCGGGGTCCCCAGGACCGGGTTCGTGCCCCAGCCGCCGAAGGCGAATTCGACGGTGTGGACCTTGCCCAGCGGGATCATCCCCGCCGCGCACAGGCGCCGCACCGCAGTCGCGGTCGTCGCGGCGGGCGTGGCGGCGAGAGCCTTCGATCCGGCTGCGGTCGGATGGCCTTCGATGTGGAAGAGGTCCTTCACCGCGAAGGGAAGTGCCGTCGAGCGGGCCGGAGCGGGACGCCTCTGGCCCGGCGGTCATCGGTGGCCTCGGCGGCCGCAAGCGCAGCTTCGCCGAAGATCTCCACGAAGGCGTGCAGCGCCGGCTCATGCGCGGCCGTCCGGTCGAGCGCGCGCCGGATGATGGCGGCCGATGTGGTGCCGCCCCGCCGAAGCGCCGCGGACAGCTCGGCCGCGGTGGCAAATGGCGATGGCGTTTCTGCTGCGTCGGTCATGATGCCCGGGCCTCCCTTTGCAGTGACCATAGGCTGGGCGCGCCGGCGAGACAAAGATCGAGGTGAGGCATGGCGACGGATCCCCTGCTCATCATGGTCGCGCCGAACGGCGCGCGCCGCACCAAGGCGGATCATCCGGCGCTGCCGATGACGCCCGCGGAGCTGGCAGAGACCGCCGCGGCCTGCCTCGCCGCCGGCGCCGGCGCCATGCACGTCCATGTCCGCGACCGGGCCGGCGCGCATGTGCTCGATGCACGCCGCTACGCGGACGCGATCGCCGCGATCCGGGAGCGGACGGACGGGCGGATGCTGATCCAGGTCACCACGGAGGCGGTCGGTCGCTATTCGCCGTCGGAGCAGATGGAGCTGGTGCGTACGCTCCGCCCCGCCGCCGTCTCGGTGGGGCTGCGCGAGATTTTCGGCGACGGGGACGCGGCGGCGTCCGCCTTCTTCTCCTGGGCGGCCGGCGAAGGCATCGCCGTCCAGCACATCCTCTACGATCGGGCCGATCTCGACCGCTTCGCCCTGCTGTATGAGCGGGGAGACCTGGGAGACGTCGAGCGGCCGCGGATCCTCTTCGTCCTCGGCCGCTACGCGCCGGATCAGGAAAGCCGGCCGCAGGATCTCGATGTGTTCCTCGACGGCCTCGAACGCCACCGGCTCGACGCCGTGTGGTCGGTCTGCGCCTTCGGGCGCGGCGAGACCGCCGCCCTGGCCGCGGCCATCGCGCTCGGCGGCCATGTCCGCGTTGGGTTCGAGAACTCGCTGTGGCACGCGGACGGCCGGATCGCGCGCGACAACGCCGAGCGTGTCGCCGCCATCGCCGGCCTCGCCAGAGAGGCAGGGCGGCCGCTCGCATCGGGACCCCAGGCCCGCGCGATTCTCGGGATGCCGTGATCTCGCTCCGGCTGCCGCTGTCTCCGATGCCAGGCGGCCCCGCCTTCAGGCGAAGAACGACTGGTCCGCGGTGCTGAGGGAATAGAAGCTGAGGCCCCCCGGCAGGTTGCGGAAGCCCTGCAGCGCCTTCCGCATGGCGAAGCCCTGGGCCCGGTAGGCCAGCGTCACCATCGGCGCCTGGTCCAGCACCAGCTGGCCCGCCTTGGCGTAGATCTCCTTGCGCCTGGCGATGTCGAATTCGCCCCGCCCCGACGCCAGCAGCTCGTTCAGCCCCGGCACGGTGATACCGGCGCTGCGGATATAGGACGGCGACAGCGAGGAATCGACGAAGGAGGACAGGCTCTCCGGATCCGGGCTCTCCATCGCCGTGCCCATCACCGCGAACTCGTACTGGCCGCGATTGCCCAGGCTGACCCGGGTCGGCCAGTCCGGCATGTTGAGCCCCACCTGGATGCCGAGCTCGGCTAGGTTCTGCTGGACCACCTCGGCCGTGTTCTTGTGCATGCCGTACTGCGCGGTGGACAGCAGGGTGCAGGCGAAGCCGTCGGCGACGCCGGCCTCGGCCAGCAGCGCCTTGGCCTTGTCCCTGTCGTAGCGCCAGCCATGCGCCGCGGCCTCGTCGTAATACGGCGTCTCCGGGGCGAAGGGCAGCCCCTCCAGCGGCGCGCCGCGGCCGAAGAAGGCGGCCTGCACGATCTCCTCCCGCTTGATGCCGAGCGCCACCGCCCTGCGGATTCGCGGATCGGCGAAAGGGCCGCTCCGGCCGTTGAAGGTCAGGTACATGAAGGGGCCGAGCTGGTTGTCCAGCTTCAGGTTCGGGTCGGCCTCGATCGCCTGCATCGATTGCCAGGGGACGTAGTCGATCAGGTCGACATCGCCGGCCTGCAGCGCCGCCACCCGCAGGGTCTCGTCCGGATAGGCGACGATCTTGACCGCCTTCAGCTTCGGCAGGCCCGGCTTGTAGTATCTGTCGAAGGCGACGAGGTCGAGCGACACGCCGCGCTCCTGCCCCTGGAGCACGAACGGCCCGGCGCCGATGCCCAGCGGGTCGTCGGCGGTCGACCCCTGGGCCACGATCGGCATGTAGTAGTTGGCGAACCAGTGCGGCACGCACACGGTCGGCTGCTTCATCACCAGGCGCACGGTATGGTCGTCCGGCGTCTCGACCCGCTCCACTCCCTGCAGCTGGGTGCGCAGATAGGCGGTCGATTTCTCGCCGGCGACCTGCTCGATGTTCCACTGGACGTCGGCGGCGGTGACCGGGTCGCCGTTGTGGAAAAGGGCCTGGCGCAGGCGGAACACCCAGGCCTTGTCGCCGTCCGGCTGCCAGCTCTCGGCCAGCTCGCCCTGCAGGCTGCCGTCGGCGGCGTAGGACAGCAGGCCGCGATGCAGCAGCGCCGAGACCGACCCCGCGGCGCCGCCGGAATTCACCCAGGGCTGCAGGTTCGGCGGATAGCTGGAGAGGCCGAAGCGCAGCGTCTCCGATGCCGCCTGGGCCCGGGCCGGCAGGCG
>NZ_JANX01000517.1 GCF_000767795.1 Inquilinus limosus MP06
GGGCCGACTGCACCGAAACCTCGTCGGCCTGGGGCTGGGCGGCCCTGGCCTGGGCGGCGACGGCGCGGGCGCCTTCGGCCTCGGCCAGCTGCATGGCGATCTCGGCCAGGCGCGTGAGCATCCGGATCTGCTGCAGCGCGAGGCTGCGGCAATAGGCCTGGACGTCGAGATCCTGCGGCAACGGCTCCATAGAACGTATCATGAACGAAGAATGAGTAAGCGCGCAATGAACTTTATGTTTACTGAGGTCAGTGCGGGCGGCACGACCATGGATCGCCACGCCCCTCGGGCTCGCGATGACGGTGAAGGGTGGCGCGGGCGGCTCATCCCAGAACCGTCATTGCGAGCGCAGCGAAGCAATCCAGCCCTGCCGCACAAGCCGCTGCGAGCTGGATCACCGCCCACCGGGACGCAGCAGCGCGGGGCGATGTCGGAGTCAGTGGTTTCCGAAGCGACCGGGCGTCACCCGGCGACGGAGCGGGCCGGCAGCAGCGCCTCGAACCGGGCGGCCGTCCGCCCATGCCATTGGCGCAGAGGAGTCCAGTCCTCGGGATGGACGTCCCACCAGGTGAGCCTGGCAGACCTGAAGCCGATGTCCCGCTCGACGCCGCAGATGGTGCCGTCGAGCCCGAGGCCGAGGCCGTCGGAAACGGGACGAGCCGGATGGCGGCGAGATCACCGAGCACCGGCCCAATCACCTCCGGCGGCAGCGGCGCTTCGCAGCCATAGGTGACGGGCTGTGGCATCCCGGAGCGATCGTGCTGATCCCAGATCACCCGGCGCAGGAACAGGCCCGACCGTGCCTCGATCACCGTCCAAGAGCACCAGGGCTCGAAGGACGGATAGCGCCACAGGCGCAGCAGTTGGCGGGCGTTCCTGTGCTCGACCAGGCCGGGATAGGCCTCCGCCCGGTCGAGCAGCGCGCGGGCCGGTCCGTCGTCGTGAGCGGTGGCCGTGGTGGTCTTCATGGGCTGAGCCGTCCGACGGGGCCGTACATCACGTCCGAGCGCAGCACGTGCTTTACGCCCGCCATCACCGGCTGCCCTTCGTGGAACAGCTCGTGCCGGAACAGCAGCGCCAGGCCGGTCGAGGGAGTGACGACGGTCTCGGCGAAGGCGGTCTCGCCACCGGTGAAATCGTCATTGAGGTAGACTATCAGCGTCAGGCGACTCTCGTCGCCATTGCCGCGCCGGAACACGCCATCGACATGGCCAGCAAAATACTGAGCCGGATCATAGCGGTAGAAGCGGAACCTCTCGTTGATGCCGATTGCCTGGCGCCCGTCGAGGAACGGCGGCACATGGTCCCGCAGGCGTTGCCACAGCTTGTCGGCCAGGGAGGCGTCGTCGCGGATCGCCCGGCTGTTGTTGCGCAGCCCGACGTCGCGGACGGCCCCCTTGGCGGTGTTGATCGTGGCCGCCTCGTAATCGCCCGCGCAGTCGATCCAGCCGCGGCATTCCGCCGGGCTGAAGCACGCCTCGATCGTGTAGATCCCTGGCGCGACCAGGACGGCCACCGCTTTCTCCTCAGATCAGGTTCAGCGTCGAATTGGTGATGGGATACCGGCGGTCGCGGCCGAAGTTGCGGCGGGTCAGCTTGACGCCCGGCGGGGCCTGGCGGCGCTTGTACTCGGCGCGGTCGAGCAGGCGCCACACCCGCGCCACCGTGGCCCGGTCATGGCCGCGGGCGACGATCTCGTCGACGCTCTTCTCCTCCTCCACCAGGCAGTTGAGGATGTCGTCCAGCGCATCATAGGGCGGCAGCGTGTCCTGGTCGGTCTGGTTCGGCTTCAGCTCGGCCGTCGGCGCCTTGGTGATGATCCGCTCCGGGATCACCCGGCCGGCCGGGCCCATCGCCCCCTCCGGCAGCACCTGGTTGCGCCAGCGCGACAGCTCGTAGACCGTGGTCTTGTAGACGTCCTTCAAGACCGAATAACCGCCGCACATATCGCCGTACAACGTCGCGTAACCGACTGACATCTCGGATTTGTTGCCGGTGGTCAGCACCATCTTGCCGAACTTGTTCGACAGCGCCATCAGGGTGACGCCGCGGGCGCGCGACTGGATGTTCTCCTCGGTGATGTCGGGCGCGGTGCCCTCGAACAGCGGCGCCAGCATCGCCTCGAAGGCCTGCATCGCCGGCGCGATCGAGATGCTGTCGAGGCGCACGCCGAGGGCATCGGCGCAGCCGGCCGCGTCGTCGAGGCTGTCCTGGCTGGTGTAGGGCGACGGCAGCATCACGCAATGCACCCGGTCGGCGCCCAGCGCGTCGACCGCGACGGCGGCCGAGAGTGCGGAATCGATGCCGCCGGAAAGTCCAATCAGAACACCAGGGAAGCGGTTCTTGTTCACGTAATCTCTGAGGCCGAGAACCATCGCGCCATAGATCGCCTCGACGCCTTCGGGCGGGGCGATGCGCTCGCCCTCGACGCAGTCCCAGCCCTCCTCGCCGCGCACCCATTCGGTGATGGCGATGTGCTCGCGGAAGGACGGCAGCTGGCGCCGCAGCGCGCCGTTGCGACCGATGACGAAGGAGGCGCCGTCGAACACCAGCTCGTCCTGGCCGCCGACCTGGTTGAGATAGGCCATGGCCAGGCCGCTCTCGGTCACCCGGTTCAGCACGATCTGCAGCCGCTGCTCGGCCTTGCCGGCCTCGTAGGGGCTGCCATTCGGCACCAGCAGCAGCTCGGCCCCCGTCTCCTGCAGGCACTCGACCACGTCCGGGGTCCAGATGTCCTCGCAGATCGGCACGCCCAGGCGCACGCCGCGGAACGGGATCGGCCCCGGCATCGGGCCGGCGGCGAAGACCCGCTTCTCGTCGAACACGCCGTAATTCGGCAGGTCGTGCTTGAACCGGGAAGCGGCGACCTTGCCGCCGTCGAGCAGCAGCACCGCGTTGTGCACGCGGCCGTCGTCGCGCCAGGGCGTGCCGATCAGCAGCGCCGGCCCCTCAACCGTCTCGGCCGCCAGCTCGCGCACCCCCTCCTCCACCGCGTCGAGGAAGAAAGGCTTCAGCACCAGGTCCTCGGGCGGGTAGCCGCTGACCGCGAGCTCGCTGGCCAGCAGCAGGTCGGCGCCGGCCGCCCGCGCCTCGTCCCGGGCGCGGCGCAGCTTGTCGATGTTGCCGCGCACGTCGCCGAGCGTCGGGTTCAGTTGGGCGAGGGCGATGACGAGACGATCGGTCATGACAGGTCCACAGATGAGGTCGGAGGCACCCTATCAGCGCGGCGTACCGGAAAGTTACTCCTACAATAATTCTCAACTTGAGATAATCAAGCCCGGCAGACGCCGCAGCCCGGCAAAGTTGCATGCCTCCCCTCGCAGGACGGCAGGCCTCGCCGGCCGGGTAATTATGTTACCCCACGCAACAATATTATCTGACTCGCCGCGGCGGCCCGGGACGGCCGCTCGGTGTCCGCCCGGCTCCCCGAGACCCGTCATGAACTGGCACCTGTACGGCACCTTCCTGGTCACCGCGCTGATCCTCGGCGTCACGCCGGGGCCGGTGAACATCCTGGCGCTGTCGCACGCGCTGGCGCTGGGCTGGGTGCGCACGGTGACCACGGTGGCGGGCGCGACGCTGGCGATCGCGATCCAGGCGTCGCTGGCCGTGGTCGGGATCGGCTCGTTCCTGGCCCTGCTGGGCCAGTGGTTCGACCTGCTGCGCTGGGCCGGCGCCGGCTACCTGGTCTATCTCGGCATCCAGCAATGGCGCGCCCGTGGCGGCATGGCGGCCGAAGTGGGAGGCGAGGCCGGCGCCGTCATCCCGGTCGGGGCGCGGTTCTGGAAGGGCTTCCTGATCTCGGCGACCAACCCGAAGACGCTGCTGTTCTTCCCGGCCTTCTTCCCGCAATTCATCGACCCGGCCCTGCCGGCGACGCCGCAGCTGTCGCTGCTGGCCGCCAGCTTCACCGCGATCAGCTTCCTCGGCATCCTGACCAACGCCGTCGCCGCCCATGCGCTGCGCCGCTGGCTGCAGCGGCCCGGCCGCGCCCGGCTGTGCAACCGCCTGTTCGGCGGGGCCCTGGTCGGGATGGGCGCCTCGATGCTGCAGGGCTAGCCCAATCGGTGCAACGCAGCAAAATTCAGACATGAAGCCTTGTTTTCGACACCCGCTTCGCCTGAAATCCCGGCAGGCACAGGGGAGTCGCCGCCTTCATGCTGATCGAGCGCGAGGAGCCGCTTGACCGACTGATCGACCTGGCCCGACGCGCCGCGCAGGGCCATGGCGGCACCGTCGTGCTCGGCGGCGAGGCCGGGATCGGCAAGACCGCCCTGCTGCAGGAGTTCACCCGCCGCCTGGGCCCCGGCACCCGCGTGCTGTGGGGCGGGTCGGAGGCGCTGTTCACCCCGCGCGCCCTGGGCCCGCTGCAGGACATGGCCCATGCCCTCGGCCCCCGGATGGCGGCGCTGCTGGACCAGACGGCGGCGCCGGAGCGGCTGTTCCCCGCCCTCTTGAACACGCTGCAGGAGGCGGCGGAGACCACGGTGCTGGTGTTCGAGGACGCGCATTGGGCCGACAATGCGACGCTGGACCTGCTGAAGTATCTCGGCCGCCGCATGCCTGTGCTGCGGGC
>NZ_JANX01000518.1 GCF_000767795.1 Inquilinus limosus MP06
GACGCCGGAGGCGTTGCCGGCGGTGACGGTGCCGCCCTTGCGGAACGGGGTGGGCAGGGCGGCCAGCTTCTCCAGCGAGGTCTGGCGCGGATGCTCGTCGCGGTCGACCACGATCGGCTCGGCCTTCCGCTGCGGGATGGTCACCGGCACGATCTCGCGCGCGAGCCGGCCATTGGCCTGGGCGGCCAGCGCCTTCTGCTGGCTGCGCAGGGCGAAGCCGTCCTGGTCGGCGCGGGTGACGCGGAACTGCTCGGCCACGTTCTCGCCGGTCTCCGGCATCGAATCCGTGCCGTACAGCTCCTCCATCCGCGGGTTGACGAAGCGCCAGCCGATGGTGGTGTCGTAGACGGCGTTGGAGCGGGAGAAGGCGGTGTCGGCCTTCGGCATGACAAACGGGGCGCGCGACATGCTCTCGGCGCCGCCGGCCAGCATCAGCTCGGCCTCGCCGGCCTTGATGGCGCGGGCGGCGATGGTCACGGCGTCGAGGCCGGAGCCGCAGAGGCGGTTGACGGTCGCCCCCGGCACCGAGGCCGGCAGCCCGGCCAGCAGCAGCGCCATGCGGGCGAGGTTGCGGTTGTCCTCGCCGGCCTGGTTGGCGCAGCCGAGGACGACGTCATCCACCGCTTCCCAATCCACCTTCGCGTGGCGCTCCATCAGCGCCTTCAGCGGGATCGCGGCCAGGTCGTCGGCGCGCACGGCGGACAAGGCACCGGCATAGCGGCCGATCGGGGTGCGCAGATAGGCGCAGATATAGGCGTCGCGGCTCATGCGGCCTCTCCATGGGCGATGCGGGTGCGCTCCTTCAGGTCGCGGAGCGTCTTCAGCTCCAGCGCCGAGGGCGGCGGGGTCTGTTCCAGGTTGTCGGCGAAGCGGACGGCCCAGCCGCAGGTCTCCTGCACCTGGTCGCGGGTGACACCCGGATGCAGCGAGACCACGGTGAACTCCCTGGTCACCAGGTCGGGCCGCCACACCGCGAGGTCGGTGACCAGCAGGGTCGGGCCCTTGGTGGTGACGCCGCGGCGGGCGCGGTCGTCGCCGCCCGAGCCATGGCCGAGCGAGGTGAAGAAATCGATGGTCTCGACCATGCCGCGCTTGTTCTGCTTCATGGTGATGAAGATCTCGCCCGAGGAGGTCGCGATCTCCGGCGCGCCGCCGCCGCCGGGCAGGCGGACCGAGGGCTCGTGGTAGTCGCCGATCACCGTGGTGTTGATGTTGCCGAAGCGGTCGAGCTGGGCGGCGCCGAGGAAGCCGATGGTGATCCGCCCGCCCTGCAGCCAGTAGCGGAACATCTCCGGCACCGAGACGGTGGTGACGGCGGTGTCGCACAGCTCGCCGTCGCCGATCGACAGCGGCAGCACGTCGGGCGCCGTGCCGATGGTGCCGCTCTCGTAGATCAGGGTGATGTCCGGGGCGTGGGTCAGCCGCGCCACGTTGCAGGCGGCGGACGGCGCGCCGATGCCGACGAAGCAGACATCGTCGTTGCGCAGCGCCCGGGCCGCCGCGATGGTCATCATCTCGTCGGGGGTGAAGGTCTCGGCCATCGTTACGCCCTCCGGCCCAAAGACGCGACCCGGCCGGCGAAGGCGCCGGGGGCGCTGTCGATCACGTTCTCCTTCATCCAGGCCAGGAAGTCGTCGCGGTCCGTCGCGATCCTGTCCCAGGCCAGGTAGAAGGCGTTGTCGCGCGGATAGTAGCCATGGGCGTAGGAGGGGTGGGCGCCGCCCGGGACATGGACCACGGAGGTCACGGTCCAGCGCGGCAGCACGCAGGCATTGGGATGGACACCGTCGAAATCCTCGACGATTTCCTCCACCGTCACCACCGACCGCTTGGCCGCCAGCACCGCCTCCTTCTGCACGCCGACGATGCCCTCGATCAGCACGTCGCCGCGGCGGTTGGCCTTCTGGGCGTGGATGAAGGTGACGTCCGGGCGGATCGCCGGGACGGCGGCCAGGATCTCGCCGGTGAAGGGGCAGGTGATGGACCTGATGTTCGGGTTCACCTCCGCCAGGCCGGCGCCGCGATAGCCGCGGAACACGGCGCAGGGCAGGCCGGCGGCCCCGGCCTCGTAGGCATTGGCCATGGCGGCGTGGGAATGCTCCTCGATCTCGACCGGGTTCGGCCAGCCCTTCTCGATCGCGTCGCGCACCCGGCGCAGCAGGCCGACGCCGGGGTTGCCGGCATAGGAGAAGACCAGCTTCCGGGCCATGCCCATGCCGACCATCTGGTCATAGACCAGGTCGGGCGTCATCCGCACCAGGGTCAGGCCGCGCCTTCCCTGGCGGATCGCTTCATGCGCCGCGGCGTGCGGGATCAGATGGGTGAAGCCCTCGAAAGCCGCGATGTCGCCGTCATGCAGGTTCTCGGCGACGGCCTCGGCCAGGGTCTGGAATTTCGCCATGGTCAGATCTCGAAGAAGACGGTCTCGCCGTCGCCCTGCATGCGGATGTCGAAGCGGTAGCGGCCCGGGCCGTCGGCTTTGGCGATCAGCGTGCCGCGCCGGGCCTCGGGCGCGGCCAGCAGCACCGGGTCCTCGGCATTGGCCGGCTCGTCCGGGAAATAGATCCGGGTGTGGCAATGCACCAGCATGCCGCGCATGAGTACGATGACGCTGAGATGCGGGGCCTGGCCCGGCCCCGGCGCGCCCGGCCGGATGGTGTCGAAGACGAAGCGCCGCTCCGGATCCGTGCCGGTGCCGCAGCGGCCGAAGCCGGTGAAGCCGTCATTGGCGCTGCGCTGCGGGCCGGGGAACACGCCCTGGGCATCTGCCTGCCAGATCTCGACCAGCGCGTCCTCGATCGGCTGGCCGGCGCCGTCCAGCACCCGGCCGGCGACGCGGATGCGCTCGCCCGGCACCGCGTCGCCGGCGAGGACGCCGTCGGCGATCTGCGGGAAGTCGTAGCCATATTGCCGCGGCGTCAGGCCGTAGGCGAAGAAGGGGCCGACCGTCTGCGACCCGGTCTGGGGAAGCTTCGCCACGCGTCAGCCCTCCATCGGCGTCGCCAGGCGCCCGCGCAGCACGATGTCGAACTCGTAGCCCAGCGCATATTCGGGCTCGGTGAGGTCGAGCTTGAAGGCCGCGATCAGGCGCTCGCGCCCGGCCGGGTCGGGGATGCTGTTGAACATCGGGTCCAGCGTGTGCAGCGGGTCGCCGGGGAAGTACATCTGCGTCACCAGCCGCGTGGCGAAGGCTGGCCCGAACAGCGAGAAATGGATGTGCTGCGGCCGCCAGGCATTGGCGTGGTTGCGCCAGGGATAGGCGCCCGGCTTGATGGTCAGGAAGCGGTAGCGGCCCTCGGCATCGGTGACGCAGCGGCCGGCGCCCAGGAAGTTCGGGTCCAGCGGCGCGTCGTGCTGGTCGGCCTTGTGGATGTAGCGGCCGGCGGCGTTGGCCTGCCACAGCTCGACCAGCGTGTTCGCCACCGGTCGCGCATCCTCGTCCAGCACCCGTCCGGCGACGATGATGCGCTCGCCCAGCGGTTCGCCATTGACCCGGCCGTTGCGGGTCAGGTCGGCCTCGCCCTCCGGCGCCGCGGGGAAGGTCGGGCCCCGGTGCTCGGACAGCGCGCCGGAGAGCGGCACCAGCGGCTGCGACGGCGCCCGTAGCACGGTCGAGCGGTAGCCCTCGTAGAGATGCGGCGGATGGATGCGCCAGTCGCGCGGCTGGAAGCTCACTTCTGTTCCTCCCGGTCGGCGTCGTCGCGTTCGGCGAAGACCTGTTTGGCGATGGCGAATGCGGCATTGGCCGCCGGCACGCCGGCATAGACCGCGACATGCAGCAGCGCCTCGCGGATATCCTCCGGCGTCGCGCCGGTGTTGGCGGTGGCGCGGATGTGCATCGCCAGTTCCTCGTGATGGCCCAGCGCGGCGAGGAGGGCGATGGTCAGCATCGACCGCTCGCGATGGGTCAGCTGCGGCCGGCTCCACACCCCGCCCCAGGCGCCGCGGGTGATGAACTCCTGGAACGGCGCGTCGAACTCCGTGGTGCGGGACTGGGCGCGGTCGACATGGGCGTCGCCCAGCACTTTGCGGCGCACCGCCATGCCCTGGTCGTGGAGCGGGTCAGCCACGGCGGCCTTCCTCGATGAAGTCGCGGATCAGCCCGGCCAGGACGTCCGGCGCCTCGACGCAGGGGATGTGGCCGGCGCCCGGGATATCCTCATAGCGCGCGTCGGGGATCAGGGCGGCGAGAGACCGCACCAGCTCCGGCGTCGTCGCGATGTCCGCGGTGCCGCACAGGCACAGGGTCGGCACCGCCACGCCCTTTGCCGCCGCAGTCAGGTCGCCGTCGCGCAGGGCGGCGCAGGCGCGGATATAGCCGTCCACCGGGGTGCGGCTGAGCATGTTGCGGGCGGCCGCGACCAGGTCGGGCTGCCGGGCCCGGAACTCCGCCGAGAACCAGCGCTCCATCGTCGCCTCGGCGATGCTCGCCACGCCATTGGCCTCGACCGCCGCGATCCGCTGCTGCCAGGTCTCGGCCGTGCCGATCCTGTGGGCGGTGTCGCAGAGGATCAGCCGGCCCACCAGCTCCGGCCGCAGCCGGGCGAGGCCGAGCGCGATCATG
>NZ_JANX01000519.1 GCF_000767795.1 Inquilinus limosus MP06
CATAGCAGAACGGGCACATCAGGTCGTACCAGTGCAGCACCCGCCGCGCGCCGTCCGGGCCGTCGCCCCGGATCAGCTGGTCGATCGGCGGGAGGTCGTTCGCGTGGCCTGCCATGACGGTCCTTCGGGCCGCGGGCCCGGATCGCTGCGTGCTGAGTGGCGGGGCCGGCCGGCGGCCGGCCCCTGCCGGGGACGGATCAGGCGTTCGAGCCGGGCGGCCGGTGCGCCGACTCGTAGAGGAACCAGGTGCGGCGCTCGGTCTCGTCGATCCAGTTCTCGAGCAGGCTGGCCGTGGCGACGTCGCCGTATTCGTCGCAGGTGTTGTGGACCTGCCGCATCGCCTGGGTCAGCCGCAGATTGTCGTCGCGCAGCTCGGCCAGCATGTCCTGCGGGTCGACATGGTCGGCGTCGTTGTCGGGGATGCGCTGGTGACGGGCGATGTCGCCGATCGACTTCAGCGTCTGGGCGCCGATCTTGCGGCCCCGCTCCGCGATGTCATCGGTCATGGCGAACAGCTGGTCGCCATGCTCGTCCAGCAGCAGGTGGTAGTCGCGGAAATGCGACCCGCTCATGTGCCAGTGGAAGTTCTTCGTCTTCAGGTACAGGGCGAAGACGTCGGCCAGCAGGCCCCGCAGCGCGGCGCCGATGTCCCTGGTCGCGTCGGCGGAAAGGTCGGTCAGCCCGCCCGGACGGCGGGCGGTGCTCGGGGTTCCGGAGCTCATGATACGGTCTCCTCCAGGTTGGTCTACGTGCTGTCCGGCTCAGAAGGTCAGCGTCGTGCCGACGGTCAGGGCCGAGGTTTCGAAGTCGTCGCCGGTGCGGAACCCGTTCCGTTCGTAGCGGAGCTCGCCGAACAGGTTGAGTCCCGGCGCCAGACTGTACACCACAGTTCCGATCACACTGTGATTGGCCTGAAGGTCGCGGCCATCGGTGAAGGACGAGCGCAGCGCGTTGCCCTTCCCGGCGATGGTGGCGGCATAGCCGATCGAGGCCAGCCAGGGACCCGTCGTGTAGGACAGGTCGCCGACGATGGAATCGATCGCCTTGCCGGTCTGGTACAGGCCGGCGAAATGGGTCCAGTTCACGCTGGCCCAGACGCCGTCGGCGAAGCCGGCCTGGCCGCCGAGGGTGTAGGCCTCGACATCGTGATGGCCGGCGACGCCGTTGCCGGTGACCGCGGTGGCGGCCAGGCGCACCGCCGTGCCGCCGAAAGTCCGGCTGAAGTCGAGGCCGGCGGTGACCACGTTCTCGTACAGGGTGCTGCCGTCGTCGGTCAGGTCGTTGCGGCCGCCATTGCCGGCATGGCCGGCACCGCCGACCACGGGCGTGAAGTCGATGCCGAAGGTCAGGCCGCCGAGGCTCGGCGACAGGTACTTGATCCGGGTATCCTTGTTGCTGAGCCCGCTGATCGTGTCGTAGGCGGCCACGGCGAAGAACCGGTCGCTGCCGCCGAAGCTGGTGGCCGGGCTGCGGAAGCTGTCGGCCCAGTCGGTGTCGAGGCCGAATCGCGGCGCCAGGGTCTGGTGGGCGTACACCGTGCCGATGTCGTCGGCGATGATCACGGAATCGCCGAGGGTGATCGTGCCGAACCCGCCCTTCACATAGATGTAGGTGCGGTCGACCACGACGTTGTTGCGGCGGTCGATAGCGCTGAAGCGGATGCGGCCGCCATATTCCAGGCCGGAATCG
Source organism: Inquilinus limosus MP06 (assembly GCF_000767795.1). Lineage (GTDB taxonomy): Bacteria > Pseudomonadota > Alphaproteobacteria > DSM-16000 > Inquilinaceae > Inquilinus > Inquilinus limosus_E. Next base: position 1,690 of record NZ_JANX01000519.1, read on the forward strand.
GTGACGCTGACGACGTCGAACTGCAGCCGCCCGCCGCTGGCGAAGTCATAGTCGCGGTCCATCCCGGACCGGCGGCTGTCGGTCAGCACCGCGCCGGCCAGGAAGCCGATGCGGCCGGAGATCTTCAGCTGCAGGCCAGAGGTGACGGGGGAATCGCCGGCCCGGGCGGGACATGCGACGGCAACGGCCGCCAGCACGGCCGTGCAGAGCACGCTGGATGTCATCAGAACCTCGGTTGGCGGGCAGCGTCGCGCCCCTCAGGGGCGGCGGATGTCCGACCCCGGTGTGGCCGGAGGTGCCTCGGCGGCGGGAGTGTCGGGCCTCGCCGGATCGACCAACTGCCGGGCCAGCGGCACCGCCTGCTCGCCCAGCAGGATGCCGAGCAGCCCGAGCAGCGCGATGGCGGGCGGCGCGGGCGAGCGCACGCCGAGCAGCGCATAGACGGCGCCGACCAGCAGGCCGGCCCCCAGCGAGAGGAGATAGGGTTTCATGGACGGCATCCCGCAGCCCCGGGCGGGCGGCGCTGCCGCAACCCGCCCGCGGCCGGCGACGGGGTCAGGCCTTGCGGCCGTCCTGGGCGTGGAACATCGCCTTGACGTACTGGATGCCGACGCCGAAGGCGCCGCCGAACTTCATGGCGATGCCGGTGGTCAGCTCATAGGTCTCCAGCCGGGCCCAGTCGCGCTGCAGCTCCAGCAGGTAGGTCAGCGCCGTGATCGGGCGGGCGCCGGCCTGGATCATGCGCTCGACCGCGCGCTCATGCGCCTCGGGCGTGCAGTCGCCGCAGGCGTCGGTGACGACATAGACCTCGAAGCCCTGCTCCAGCGCCGACAGTACCGGGCCGTTGCAGCAGACCGAGGTCCACAGCCCGGCGATCACCAGCCGGTCGCGGCCGACGGCGTTGACCCGGCGGACGAAATTCTCGTCCTCCCAGGCGTTCGAGGTGGTGCGGTCGGTGATCTCCGCATCCGGAAAGGCCTCGGTGACCTCGGTGAACAGCGGGCCGGCGAAGCTCTCGCGCGAGATCGTCGAGATGATCGTCGGCACGTTGAAGCCCTTGCCCGCATGGGCGAGGATTCCGGCATTGGTGCGCAGGCTGGTGATGTCGATCGACTTGGTGTTGAACGCCATCTGCGACTGGTGGTCGACCAGGATCAGCGCATGATCGGTCGGGCTCAGCAGGGTCCGGGCAGGCTTGGCGATCGCTGTGATGCTCACGTCGTCGTCCTTTCAGGGGGCGGTCTGTCGACTTGGGTCCGGCGGGCGGCATGGCGGGCGCCGATCGTCCGATCGGGCCGGCGGCCATCGCCTCGCCGGGCGGACAGGACCCTACGACGGGGCCCTTCGGCCCGGGACCCGGCATCTCGGCGGAATTCGATCCGCAGGATTGCGCATCAGCGCCCGGCGCCGCCGGCGATCCCGCGGCCCTCGATGACGTCGCGCTGCCGCAGGATCGCCCGGGCGCAATGCTCCATGAAGGCATAGACCCGGCCCGATCTGCGGATGTCGGGATGGGTCAGGATCCACAGCTCGTCGAACACCTCGCGCTCGACCGGGCTGAGGCGCACCAGACCCGGCACCAGGTCGCCATGCATGCAGGGCAGGAAGCCGATGCCGATGCCGGCGGCGATCGCCGCCCCCGCCCCGGCGACGGAGTTGCTGCGGTAGACGATGCTCTCCGCCGGCACGCGGTCCTCGACGAAGCGATGGGCCCTGAGCCGGGACAGGCCGCTGCCATAGGACACCCATGGGCGCCGGACGAGGTCATCGAGGCCGGGCGAGGCGCCGACATGGTCGATCCGGCGGCCGTAGACCGCCCAGGCGATGGTCGCGACCTTGCGGCCGAACAGGTTCTCCGGCGGTGCCGCGGTGGTGGCGCGGAAGGCGATGTCGGAATCGCCGCGCGCCAGGTTCAGCGCCCGGTTCTTGACGATCACCTCGATGCAGATCTCCGGGTTGGCGGCCCGGAACCCGGCGATGATCGGGGTCAGGAAATCCAGCAGTAGCGCGTCGCTGGTGGTCACCCGCAACTGGCCGGCATGGCCCTGCACATGGCTGGAGACGCGGCGCGTGACGCCGAGGATGTCCTGCTCGACCCGTCCGCCGAGGGCGACCATCTCGGCCCCCGCCCCGGTGGCGGCGTAGCCGCTGCGACGCCGGTCGAACAGCGCCACGCCCAATGCCTCCTCGACCGCGGCGAGGCGGCGGGAGACGGTGGAATGGTTCAGGCCCAGCGCCTTGGCCGCGGCGGCGAGGCCGCCGCTCTCGCCGATCGCCTTGACGATGCGCAGATCGTCCCATGAGAGCTTGTGGAGAGGATCGGCCATGCTGCCCCTGCGGATGCGGGTCGCGCCGGCCGCTGCTGGTTCCGTCGAGCCGGCCCTGGCGCGGCGCCCCGCGCGTGACGATGGCCTCAGTCTTGGACCGCGGCGGGGGCGCTTGGCAAGACGGGCCGATGCGGCCTCCCTGCCCCGGCCGGCAACGGCCCGGCGTCACGACGCACACGGAATGAAAACCGGGGCCGCGTCATGGCGCGGCCCCGGGGTGGCGACAGGGCGAAGCCTTGTCGGTCATGGCGCGGCAGGAGGATCTCCTGCCCCGGCGAGCCGCCGGCCGCCGGCTCTAACTGTTTACTGTGATGGTGACGAAGCCGTTGCCGCTATGGGCGCCGTCCTTGTAGCCGATGTTGGTCGGCGGGTTCGCGGGGTCGAGGACCGGCACGTAGCTGGAGCCGCCACCACCACCGCCGCCGCCACCCTTTCCGGCGCTGCCGACGCCGTTGTCCATGCCGCCGCCGCCGCCGCCGCCGGCGTAGCCCGCGCCGCCGCCACCGCCGGCCCAGCCGTGGTTGTACGAGGTGC
>NZ_JANX01000520.1 GCF_000767795.1 Inquilinus limosus MP06
GGGCATCAGGGCCGGGCGCTGCAGGCGGACGACCGGCTGCCGGCCGGCGCGCCGACGGCGCTGGGCGCGCGTCTCGCCAAGCTGCTGGCGGCGGAGCGGAACGACCGGCCCTTCGCCACCACCGGCTGGTCCGCCGCCGCCGATTTCGACCCGTCGCTGCGCCAGTCGCCACATGTCCGGGCGCTGCCCGGGCTGCAGGCGACATCCTTCGACCGCGACAGCCTCGCCGCCTTCCATGCCGAGCGCTACACGATCAGCCCGCGCTCCGACCGCATGGGCTACCGGCTGGAGGGGCCGGAGTTGAGCCTGTCGCAGCCGCGCGACCTGCTGTCCGAGGCAGTGACCACCGGCACGGTGCAGGTGCCGCCCGAGGGCAAGCCGATCGTGCTGATGGCCGATGCCCAGAGCACCGGCGGCTACCCGCGCATCGCCCAGGTGATCGAGGCCGACCTGCCGGTGCTAGGCCAGCTGCGGCCCGGCGACGTGCTGCGCTTCGTCCCGGTCGGGCTGGCCGAGGCCGAGGAACGGCGGCGGCAGGCGCGGCTGGATCTGCGGCGGCTGGCTGCCGGGGTCATGGTCCACGCCGGAATGTGATCGGGGGATAGAGATGTTTGCGACGATCCGCGACACCGCGATCTGGTTCGACATCGACGGCGCCGGGCTGGTGCCGGAGGGCGGGGCGATGCGCGAGCGCCCGACCGGCTTCCTGATCCATGGCGGTCCGGGCTCCGACCACAGCGGCTTCAAGCCGAGCATGAGCCCGCTGGCCCAGCAGATGCAGCTGGTCTATTTCGACCATCGCGGCCAGGGCCGATCCGCCCGCGGCGACCCGGCGCGCTATACGCTGGACGAGAATGTCGAGGATATGGAGGCGCTGCGCCGCCATCTCGGCCTCGGGCCGATCGCCAGCATCGGCACCAGCTATGGCGGTATGGTCGCGATGGCCCATGCCGCCCGATATCCGCAGGCGGTGTCGCATCTGGTGCTGATCGTCACCGCCGCCCATGCCGGCTTCCACGAGCGGGCGCGGCAGATCCTGCGCGAGCGCGGCAATGCCGAGCAGATCGCGGCGGGCGAGATGCTGTGGGCCGGCGGCTTCCGCAGCGAGGCGGATCTGGAGCGCTATTACGAGGCGATGGGCCCGCTCTATTCCCGCCGCTACGATGCGGCGGCGGCCGCGGCGACGCGCGGCCGGGCGATCCATTCGCCGGACGCGATCAACCGCGCCTTCGGCCCCGACGGCTTCCTGAGAAAGCTCGACCTGCGGCCGGAGCTGGCGCGGATCACGGCGCCGACCCTGATCCTGGCCGGGCGGCACGACTGGATCTGCCCGCCGGAGTTCTCGGAGGAGATCCATCGCCTGATTCCCGGCTCGACCCTGCGGATCTTCGAGGACAGCAGCCATTCGATCCGTGTCGACGAGCCGGAGGCCCTGCGGGCCGCCATCGCCGGGTTCGTGGCGGGCTGAGTTCCTTCCGTCCCCTCCTGTCATTGCCGGGCTTGACCCGGCAATCCAGGGCCACCGAGAGCGGCTCTTGAAAGCCCCTGGATCCTCGGGTCAAGCCCGAGGATGACAATGGAGGACAGTATAGCCTATTCAGCAAAAAAACTGCGTGGTTGATCCTCAATCTACATGATGGCACGCCTTCCGGCATCGGAAGGAGGGACGATTCGATGCGCCATCACATCCTCATCGGCCTCGCCGCCGCCGCGCTGTGGAGCGGGGCGGCGGGGGCGGAGACCCTGCTGTCCCGCGGCAATGGCGGCCAGCCCGAGACGCTGGACGTGCACAAATCGGTCGGCATCCCGGAATCCTGGATCGAGCTGGACCTGTTCGAGGGGCTGCTGGCGCCGGGGCCGAAGGGCGAGCTGGTGCCCGGCGCGGCGGAAAGCTGGACCGTCTCCGATGACGGCAGGACCTACACCTTCAAGCTGCGGGCCGACGGCAGATGGTCGGACGGCAGCCCGGTGACGGCGCAGGACTTCGTCTATTCCTGGCGCCGGCTTGTCGATCCGAAGACGGCGGCGCCCTACGCCTATTTCCTCGACCGCATCGTCGGGGCGAAGGAGGTGCGGCTGGGCCAGAAGCCGGCCGATGCGCTCGGCGTGCGCGCCGTCGACGACCGAACGCTGGAGGTCAGCCTGGTCGGCCCGACCTCCTACTTCCTGTCGATGCTGGTCAACAACTCGACCTTCCCGGTGAACCGGGCGAATGTCGAGAAATTCGGCGCCGCCTTCGCCCGGCCGGGCAACCTGGTGTCGAACGGCGCCTATGTGTTGGCCGAGGACGTGCCGCAGTCGCATATGACGCTGCGCAAGAACCCGCAGTTCCACGACGCGGCGAATGTGAAGATCGACACCGTCCGCTATGTCGTCACCGAGGATGTCGACAGCGAGCTGGCTCGCTTCAAGGCCGGCGAGCTGGACGTGACCACCGAAGTGCCGAGCCAGCAGGTGCCGGCGCTGCGGCAGAGCAACGCCGGCGAGCTGCACATCGCGCCCTATCTCGGCATCTACTTCTACGCCATCAACCTGAACCACGAGCCGTGGAAGAGCAGCCCGGAGCTGCGCCGTGCCCTGTCGCTGGCCGTCGACCGCGACGTCATCATCGACAAGGTGTCCAAGGGCAACCAGACCCCGGCCTACAGCTTCGTGCCGCCCGGCACCAGCGGCTTCCCGGCCTGGCAGCCGGAGGAGGCGGGCTGGACCCAGGCCCGGCGCGACGAGGAGGCGAAGGCGCTGCTGGCCAAGGCCGGCTACGGCCCGGACAAGCCGTTGCAGGTGAAGATCACCTACAACACCTCGGAGAACCACAAGAAGATCGCCGTCGCCATCGCCGCCATGTGGAAGCAGAAGCTCGGCGTCGACACCGTGCTCGAGAACCTGGAATGGTCGACCTACCTGACCCAGCACCATCAGAAGCAGTTCCAGGACTTCGCCCGCACCGGCTGGATCGGCCAGTATGACGACGCCAACTTCTTCCTGGAGCTGCAGCGCAGCGGCATCGGCGAGCTCAGCACCTCGGACTACTCCAATCCGGCCTATGACGCGCTGCTGGACCAGGCCTCGGCCGAGACCGATGCCGGCAAGCGGGCCGCGATCCTGCAGCAGGCGGAGCGGCTGATGATCGCCGACACGCCGGTGATCCCGATCTTCTTCTACACCAGCCGGCATCTGGTCTCCCCGTTGGTGAAGGGTTGGGCCGACAATCTGCGCGACCAGCACCCGACCCGCTGGCTGTCGGTGGAGCGATAGGCGTCTCCGGCGCATCTGGCCCGGCGTCAGGGGCGGTTGACACCGACCCGTCCCGCCGGGTCATCTGCGGGCCATGACCACGGCCCGACGCACCCTGCCGCGCCTGCTGCACCGCGCCCACAACACCTATCTGAGGCTGCGCAAGCCGCTGACCCTCGGCGCCCGCATGGTGGTGCGGGACGGGGAGGGGCGCTTCCTGCTGGTGCACCACACCTACCGTCCCGGCTGGTTCTTCCCCGGCGGCGGGGTGAAGAAGTGGGAGAGCTTCGAGGCCTGCGCCGTGCGCGAGGCGCGCGAGGAGGCGGCGGTCGAGGTCGAATCGGGCGCCCGGCTGTTCTCGGTCTATGCCCATTTCGACAAGCTGCGCTGCGACCACGTCGCGCTGTTCCTGGCCGACCGCTGGCGCCCGTCGGGCGGCCGCCTGTCCTTCGAGATCGCCGAGGCCCGGTTCTTTCCGGTCGACGACCTGCCGCGCGACATCCATGGCGCGACCCATCGCCGGATCCAGGAGATCCTCGGACACCGCAGCATCGACCCCGTCTGGTGACGAACATGAGCGAAACCGCGACTCCGCCCGTTGCCCTGACTCCTGGTGACCGCCTGGCGCGGATCCAGGAGTTCCTGCTGGTCTGCGACCAGTTCAAGCAGATCACCCGGCAGAACTACCTGACCGACGGCAGCCGGCGTGAGACCGATGCCGAGCACACCTGGCACATGGCGCTGTACGCCCTGCTGCTGAAGGACGAGATCGGCTTCGAGGTCGACATCGCGAAGGTGCTGTCGCTGGTGCTGACCCACGACCTGGTCGAGATCCATGCCGGCGACACCTTCGCCTATGACGATGTCGGCCGGCAGGACCAGGCGGCGCGTGAGGCCGAGGCGGCGGTGAAGCTGTTCGGCCTGCTGCCGCCCGACCTGCGCGACAGGGTGCATGGCTGGTGGACCGAGTTCGAAGCCGGCGAGACGCCGGAGGCGCGCTATGCCCGCGCGCTCGACCGGCTGCAGGCCTTCGCCCAGAATGTGATGAGCGGCGGCAAGTCCTGGCACGAGCACGGCGTCACCCGCACCCGCACCTTCAGCCGGATGCAGGAGGCGCTGGACGCCGACCCGACGCTGCGGGTCCTGGTCGAGCGGCTCTATGGCCATGCCGACCGGGAAGGCAGCTGGGTGCCGGAGCCGGCTGTCAAATCAGGCGGATAGGCCGGGGCCACCCCCTCACCCGAAATCACGATGCGATTTCGACCTCTCCCCAAGGAGAGGTGATGGGGCGATTGCTTCAGTTCCCTTC
>NZ_JANX01000521.1 GCF_000767795.1 Inquilinus limosus MP06
ATCCGGCCGGGGCCGTGCGATGATCCGCCCGGCGCCGGCATCGAGGTCCCGCGCCGCGTGGCCGGGCCGCCATGTCCAGCCCATCGTCGCCGACGCGCCGGGCCGGCCCGGCCCGGCGGTCAGGCCGATCTGACCTCTCCGCCATCCATCCGCAGTGCCGACCCGGTCATCCAGCGGGCGCCGGGCGACACCAGGAAGGCCATCAGCTCGGCGATCTCCTCGGGCTCGCCGTAGCGGGCGATGCCCGCCTCCTTCGGGAAGGCCTCGGTCGCCTGCTCCACCGTCATGCCGTGCAGCGGCGCCCAGTGCTGCAGGTAGGACCGGCGGCGGCCGGTCATCACCGGGCCGGGCAGCACGCTGTTGACCTGCACCCCGTCGGCGATGCCGCGGTCGGAGAAGGCCTTGGCCAGGGCGACGATGGCGGCGTTGAGGGTGCCCACCGCGGCATAGGGCGCCTTCGGGACCAGCGCCGAGTTGCCGGACATCAGCACCACCGATCCGCGGCTCTCCTTCAGCGCCGGCCAGCCGGCGATGGTCAGCCGGCGGGCGCCGTGCAGCTTCAGCGCCAGCCCGCCCTCCCACTGCGCGTCGGTCATCTCGAACAGGTCGATCTGCGGCATCGCGCCGGCGATGTTCAAGAGGGCGTCGATCCGGCCGAAGGCCCGCAGCGTCGCGTCGACCACCGCCGGCGCGGCGGCGGGCTCGGTGAGATCGAGGTCGAGCACCAGCGGCTCGGCCCCCGCGGCCTTCACCGCCGCGGCCGCCTCTTCGAGTTTGTCGCGGTTGCGGGCGACCAGCGCGACCCGGTCGAAATCCCGCGCCAGGCGGATGGCGGTGGCGCGGCCGATGCCCTGGCTGGCGCCGGTGACGATGGCGACGGACATGGTGTCTGCTCCCTTATGGGTGGTGCCGGGCGGCGCGGTCAGAGGACGACGACCATCTTCCCGCCGGCCTCGTTGGCCTCCATCACGCGATGGGCCTCGCGGATCTGGTCGAAGCCGAAGACCCGCGCCGGCTTGGCTTCCAGCCGCCCCGCCGCGACATCGCGGGCGATCTGCCCCAGCGGCACGTCGGACAGCGGGAAGCCGGGCGTGCCGAAGACGAAGCTGCCGAAGAAGGTCAGATAGACGCCGCTCGCCATCTGCAGCAGCGGGTTGAAGTCGGCGATCGGGGCGAGGCCGCCGAGCCAGCCGGCCAGGCAGGCCCGGCCGCCGCGGCGCAGCATGGAGAGGGAGTCGAGAATGGTGCTGTTGCCGACGAGATCGAGCACGGCGTCGACCTGCTTCGCCTCGGCGATCCGCTTGGACAGGTCGGGGCCTTCCCGCTCCACCCGCTCGGCGCCCAGCGCGGTGAGCATCGCGAAACGGTCGGGGTTGCGGGTGGTGGCGATCACCCGGGCCCCGGCATTCACCGCCAGCTTCACCGCCGCCTGGCCGAAGGAGGAGGTGGCGCCGCGGATCACCAGCCGCTGGCCGCGCTCGATCTCCAGGTTGCGGAACAGGCAGGTCCAGGCCGTGGCATAGGTCTCGGGGATCGCCGCCAGCCCGGCCCAGGGCAGGTCGGCGTCGATCAGGGCGACGTTGGCGGCCGAGACGCGGGTGAATTCGGCGTAGCTGCCGTTGATGGTGCGGCCCAGCCCGCCCATCAGCGCCGCCACCTTGGCGCCGACCGGGAACTCGCCGCCGGGGCAGGATTTCACCAGCCCGACGCATTCGATGCCGATCACCTGCGCGGCCTCGGCCCATTCGCCGCGGCGCATATGCATCTCGGCGTGGTTCAGGCCGAAGGCCTTGATCTCGATCACGACCTGACCGACGACGGGCTCGGGTTCCGGGATGTCCCGGTAAACCAGGCTGTCCAGGCCGCCGAACGTCTCCAGAACGATGGCGCGCATGGCGCTCTCCTGTGGCGTGGGGTTACGGGGCGAGGAAGACGCGGATGGCATCCGCGATCTCGCGGGCATGCGTCTCCAGGGCGAAATGGCCGGTGTCGAAGAAGCGGATCTCGGCATCCGGCAGGTCGCGCCGGAACGCCTCGGCGCCAGGCGGCAGGAAGAACGGGTCGTTCTTGCCCCACACCGCCAGGAAGGGCGGGCGATGCTTGCGGAAATAGGCCTGGAATTCCGGATACAGCGCGACGTTGCCGGCGTAGTCCAGGAACAGGTCCAACTGCACCTCGTCGGCGCCCGGCCGGGCCAGGTAGTGGCTGTCCAGCGTGTGGCCGTCGGGCGAGACCAGGCTTTCGTCGGCGACGCCGTGGACATACTGCCAGCGCGTGGTCTCGGGCGTCAGGAGCGCGCGCAGCGCCTCGCGATTGGCGGCGGAGGGCTCCTGCCAATAGGCGCGGATCGGGTTCCAGCCGTCGCTCAGCCCTTCGACATAGGCGTTGCCGTTCTGGCTGATGATGGCGGCGATCCGCTCCGGATGCCGCAACGCCAGGCGGAAGCCCGTCGGGGCGCCGTAGTCGAAGACATACACGGCATAGCGGTTGAAGCCGATCACCTCGGTGAACCGGTCGATCACCCGCGCGAGGGCGTCGAAGGTGTAGCGGAAGGCCGAACGGTCCGGCATGTCGGACTGGCCGAAGCCCGGCAGGTCCGGGGCCACGATGTGGAAGCGGTCGGCCAGCAGCGGGATCAGGTCCCGGAACATGTGGCCGGAGCTGGGGAAGCCGTGCAGCAGCAGCAGCTTGGGAGAGCGGGGCGACCCGACCTCCCGGTAGAAGACCTTGAAGCCGTCGACATCGGCGGTGCGGTAGCGGATCTGCGTCATGACTGTTCTCCTCGAACGGGATGCGGGCGTGGATGGCCCGGCGTTACATAACCCGATTTTCCGGAATTAATCGGTTACGGGGCGTGATCGGGGCGGGCGGATCAACCCGAGGCGCGGACGGCCTCGAGCAGGATCTCCACCGCCAGCTCCGGCGCCGACACCAGCGGCGCGTGGTCGACCGGGGCGGGGCGCAGCGCCGCCCCCATCCGCGCCGCCATGAAGCGCTGGGTCGCGGCCGCGATCATCCGGTCCTCCTCCGCCAGCAGGTACCAGCTGGGCCGGTCCCGCCACAGCGGCCGGCCGACCGGGGTGGTGATGCAGGGCAGGTGGATCGGTCGCTGCACGGCGGCCAGAACCGCCGCCGATTCCGCCGGGGCGTGCTGGGCGAAGGCCGTCGGGAAGGCCTCGTCCGGCAGCCACAGGGCGCCGTGCGCATCGGGGGCCAGCCGCGGCGCCAGCGGGTGCGGGGCGGCACGCTGGAACACATCCATCACGGTCTCGCCCTCATCCGGCGCCAGGGCCGCGACGAACACCAGGGACCGGATCCGGTCGGGGCGGGCGGCGGCGATGACCGCGCCGGCATAGGCATGGCCGGCCAGCACCACCGGGCCGTCGATCCGCTCCAGCACACGGTCGAGGGCGGCGACATCGTCGGCCAGCGAGGTCAGCGGCAGCGGGGCGGCGCGCACGGCCAGGCCCTGGCGCTGCAGCGGCGCGATCACCGGCCCCCAGGACGACCCGTCCGCCCAGGCGCCATGAACCAGGACGAGGGTCGCCGGTCCCTGCGTGGTCCGTCCGTCCGTCATAATCGTAACCTCTCTGATTGCGATTGAGAGGTTATGATCCGAATCGAGATAACTTGTCAACGGGACTTTTCGAGGTTACTTTTTGGTGAAGCGAACCCATCCGAGGTCGACCCCAAGTGAGCCATCAGCTTCCGCCCGCGATGTTCCTCGCCGACGCGCTCGGCCTGGACGTCCTCAACTCGATCGCGACGCCGGTCGACGTCCCGGTCGACTGGCTGCCGGACGGCGACGGGCTGCTGTCCTGGCTGGCCCAGGCCGGGCTGGTGCCGGATACGGTCCTGGCGGAGATGCGGGAGCGGGCGATGCCGGGCGAGCTCGACAGCGTCGCGGCCCAGGCGCGCGGACTGCGCGAATGGTTCCGCGGCTTCGTCCAAGACCACAGGGGCCGGCCGCTGGCGGCGGATGCGCTGGAGGAGCTGCAGCCGCTGAACCGGCTGCTGGAGCGGGACGAGGGTTTCTCTCGGATCGTCGCAGCGGATGGGTCGGGGCGGCTGGCGCTGGCTCCGTCCCGACGCTGGCGCTCGCCGGACAGCCTGCTGCTGCCGATCGCCGAGGCGATGGCACGGGTGGTCTGCGAGGAGGACTTCACCCAGGTCAAGGCGTGCGAGGGGCCGGCCTGCACGCTGATGTTCGTCGACCGCACCCGCGGCCATGCCCGGCGCTGGTGCAGCATGGCGCTGTGCGGCAACCGCGCCAAGCAGGCCGCCCACCGCCACCGGCAGAAGGAGAGGCGGGGGGAGGGGGCGGCTTGACCTTTCCGGCCGTCCCTGCCCGCGCGGAGCGGGACGAGTTAGGGGCCAGATCGGTCATCCCCATCGCATCAAGGCGATAAGGTGTTGCCTCTCCCGCTTGCTTTTCAGAATTCCCCCAGGTCGTCGGGGACACTCATGGCGAAAGCAAAACGAGTCCCCCTCCCCGCGGCAGGGGGTAGGGGGAGGGGGTTCTCGCAGCCTG
>NZ_JANX01000522.1 GCF_000767795.1 Inquilinus limosus MP06
GCGGCGCCGCGGCCATGGCCTGGCCCAGCCGGAACCCCGGCGCGGGCGCAGTCGGTTCGGCGGCTGGCAGCTCGACCGCCGCCTGCGGCGCCTGGCCGATCCCGAGGGCCGCGCGGTGGCTCTGACCAAGGGCGAGTACGCCCTGCTGGTCGCCTTCCTCGACGCGCCGCAGCGCCCGCTGTCGCGCGAACACCTGCTGCAGGCGACGCGGGTGCATGAGGATGTCTACGACCGCAGCATCGACGTCCAGATCCTGCGGCTGCGGCGCAAGCTGGAGGCCGCCCCGGGCGCGCCCCGGCTGATCCGGACCGAGCGCGGCGTCGGCTATACGTTCATCCTCCCGGTCGAGCAGGCCTGACCGGCGACCCTATTCCCCCTGCTGCAGCAAAGAGCCGCGATCTCGGGCGATGCGGAAGCCCCAGAGGAACGCGGCGCAGCCGAGGGCCAGGCACACGACATTCAGCCCGACGGCGGCCAGGAAATGGCCCATGGCGAAGCCCTGCCCATGCAGCAGGCCGCGCATGCCTTCGAACACATGGGCCGGCGGCAGCGCATAGGCCACCCATTGCAGCCAGCCCGGCAGCACCGAGACCGGATAGTAGATCGCGCTGATCGGCGAGATGGCGAAGACGATGGCCCAGGCCAGCCCCTCCGCCCCCATGCCGTAGCGCAGGATCAGCGCCAGCACCACCAGCGCCACCGCCCAGCCGGTGACGATCAGGTTGACGAAGAAGGCCAGCAGCGGCAGGCCGAGCGAGAAGATGTTCCAGTGGTACAGCAGGATCGCCAGCAAGGCCGCCGGCACCACCCCGGCCAGGGTGCGGATCAGGCTCATCGCCATCAGCGACGCCACCCATTCCCAGGGCCGGAGCGGGCTGACGAAGAGGTGACCGAGATTGCGGCTCCACATCTCCTCGAGGAAGGAGATCGACATGCCGAGCTGGGCCCGGAACAGCAGGTCCCACAGCAGCACCGCGGAGATCAGCACGCCCGCCGCCTGGGCCTGCCAGTTCATCGCCGGCGCCAGGCTCTCGGTGATCAGGCCCCAAACCACCATCTGTACCGTCGGCCAGTAGGCCAGCTCGATCAGCCGCGGCATCGAGCCGCGCAGGATGTAGAGGTGGCGCAGCATCACCGCCAGGATGCGGCCGGCGGCCGAGCCGCGCAGGGCGGGCGGAGAGGCGAGGGTTCCGCTCATCGCGCCGGCCTCATTGCGCGGCCTGCCCAAGCGCGCTGCGGCTGCGGGCGATGTCGAGGAACACCTCCTCCAGGTCGGTGCGGCCGTATTTGGCGATCAGGTGGTCGGGCGAGCCCTGGTCGACGATCTTCCCCGCTTTCAGCATCAGCACCTGGTCGCTCAGCCGCTCGACCTCGTCCATGTTGTGGCTGGCCAGCAGGATGGTGGCCCCGCGCTCGGCCCGGTAGCGCTCCAGCATGCCGCGCACCCAGTCGCCGGTGTCGGGGTCGAGCGAGGCGGTCGGCTCGTCGAGCAGCAGCAGCTCCGGCGCGTTGACCAGCGCCTTGGCCAGCGCCACCCGGGTCTTCTGCCCGGCGGACAGCTTGCCGGACGGCCGGTCGACGAACCCGGTCAGGTCCAGCATCTCCGCCAGCTCGGCGATGCGGCGGCGGCGGTCGCGCACGCCGTAGAGCCGGGCATAGACCGCCAGGTTCTCGCGCACCGTCAGCCGGTGCGGCAGATCGACATAGGGGCTGGAGAAGTTCATCCGGGGCAGGACGGCCCAGCGATCGCGGGCCATATCGTGCCCCAGCACGGTGATGCGGCCGCCCGACGGCAGCAGCAGGCCGAGCAGCATCGAGATCGTGGTGGTCTTGCCGGCGCCGTTGCCGCCCAGGAGCGCGACGGTCGAGCCGCGCGGCACGACGAAGGAGATGCCGTCGACCGCGGGCGCGGCGCCGGGATGGAAGCGCTTGGACAGGCGCTCCGCTATGATGACGCCGTCGGAGAGCATGGAGCGAGAATGGACGGACAAGCCGAGAATGACCAGGGGGCCGGTATCGGACCGGCGGCGGAGGCCGGGCCGGCCGTGCTGCGGCGGCCGCTGGACGCGCCGGAGGCGGTGCCCGGCCGGCGGATGCGGGCGCGGATCAGCCAGATCACCCTGATCAAGATCCGCTGGGTCGCCGTCGCCGGCCAGGCCGTCTCGATCCTGTTCGTGCATTACTGGATGGACTATGCCCTGCCGCTGTGGCCGGCGCTGGCCATCGTCGGCATCTCGGTGGCGCTGAACGTCGCCGCCGTGGTCCAGGGCAAGTGGCGGCTGCGGCTGGTGGAGCGCGACGCCGCCCTCTATCTCGGCTACGACATGTGCCAGCTGGTGGCCCTCCTGTTCCTCACCGGCGGCCTCTTGAACCCCTTCGTCGTGCTGCTGCTGGCGCCGCTGACGGTGTCGGCCACGCTGCTGAGCTACCGCAGCACGGTGACGCTGACCGGGCTGGCGATGGCGGGCATCGTGCTGCTGGCCTTCTGGCACTATCCGCTGCCGGGCGGCATGCCCTCCAGCGGCTCGCCCTACCATCTCGGCGTCGGCCTGGCGATGGCGATCGCCATCCTGTTCATCTCCAACTACGTCTGGCAGGTGGCGGCCGATTCCCGCCAGGTGTCGGACGCGCTGGGCGCCACCCAGCTGGCGCTGGAGCGCGAGCAGCGCATCTCGCTGCTGGGCGGCCTGGCCGCGGCGGCGGCGCATCAGCTGGGCACGCCGCTCGGCACCATCACCCTGATCGCGCGGGAGATGCGGCGCGACGTGCCGGCCGACAGCCCGATGGCCGAGGATATCGCCCTGCTGGAGCAGGAGGTCGGCCGCTGCAGGGACATCCTGACCGAGCTGGCGCGGCGGCCGGAGCCGGATGACGGCGACCCGTTCCGGCTGATGACCCTGCCGGCGCTGGCCGGGGCCGCGGCCGAAAGCTACCTGCACAGCGAGAACCGCCGGCTGTTCATCACCGCCGCCGACGGCCCGCCGGGCCAGCCGCTGATGCTGCGGCGGACGCCGGAGCTGATCCACGGCCTGGGCAACCTGATCCAGAACGCGCTGCAATTCGCGCGAAACCGGGTCGAGATCAGCGCCGAATATGGACCGAAGACCGTGGTGCTGAAGATCACCGACGACGGCCCCGGCTTCCCGCTGGCCCTGCTGGGCCGGCTCGGCGAGCCCTATGTCTCCGGCCGCGGCGAGGACAGCGACCATATGGGGCTCGGCATCTTCATCGCGGCCACGCTCCTGGAGCATAGCGGGGCCCAATTGTCCTTCTCGAATGGCCCGCAAGGGGGCGCGGTTATTGCAGTTGCGTGGCCGCGACACAAATTTGAGAGGAAAGAAAGGACCTGGGCATGACCATCTCTCCCGCCACCGTCACCCCCGAACAGCCGGCGCCGCTGCCGGCGCGCGACGCGGCCAAGAGCCTGCTGATCGTCGACGACGACATCGCCTTCCGCACCCGCTTGGCCCGCGCCATGGAGAAACGGGGCTTCGAGGTGGTGACCGCCGACGGCCTGGCCACCGGCATCGACCTGGCCCGCCGCGTCGCCCCCGCCTTCGCGGTGCTGGACCTGCGGCTGGGCGACGGCAACGGCCTGGACATCGTGCCGGTGCTGCATGAGGCGCGGCCGGACAGCCGGGTGATCATGCTGACCGGCTACGGCAACATCGCCACCGCCGTGGCCGCGGTGAAGGCCGGCGCCGTCGACTACCTGGCCAAGCCGACCGACGCCGACCAGATCGAGGCGGCGCTGCTGAACCCAGACGAGAAGCTGCCGCCGCCGCCGGAGAACCCGATGTCGGCCGACCGCGTGCGGTGGGAGCACATCCAGCGCGTGTTCGAGCAGTGCGACCGCAACGTGTCGGAGACGGCGCGCCGGCTGAAGATGCACCGTCGCACTTTGCAGCGCATCCTGAACAAGCACGCCCCGCGGGGGTGATCCTGCAGGCGCCGCGGCGGGCCTTGCCCCCGCGGCAGCCGGATCGACGCCCCGACCCTAGTAGGGGCGCCCGCTGCGCTTCCTCACCACCCGTGCCACCAGCGTGGTAAGCATCAGCGGCATACCAACCCACTGCAACAGAGTGGAGGTCAGAGGGTATTGACGCTCCAGTCCCCAGCCGACGGCGAGCATCAATAGTGCGACGGTGAGAACCCACCCGAGCGGGTCCCGCCAGAACGGCTTGGTCGGAGCCCGTGGCGGCCCGAGCGGATCGTTTGCCATCGGTTGAATGCCTGCGTCATTCGGACCGGGAGTGTAGGCCGGGGAACGGGGGCTGGAAATGGCGGCCGCTGCGTCGCCTCTCACCCGTCGACCGACCCGCCGAGGATCGCCGCCGTCCGGGCCAGCCATTCGGCCGGGTCGGGGCGGTGGTAGACCCGTTCCGCCGGTTCGATCCGGTCGAGGAAGCCCTGATAGATCACCGCCTGGCGGGCGGCGGCGACCGGCGCCAGCAGCGCCGCAGCCCGGTCCGGGTCCGAGCCCGGCACGGCCGCGCGCCACAGGCCGTGCCAATGCCGCCGAATGGG
>NZ_JANX01000523.1 GCF_000767795.1 Inquilinus limosus MP06
AGCGACCCGCGGCTGCGCACCACGCTGGATTTGCGGGTGCAGGAGACGGTGACGGCCGCGGCCCGGCGCCAGCTGCGGGCACTGTCCCCGGCCGGGGCGCAGCAGGTGGCCGTGGTGGTGGCCCGGCGCGACAACCGCGAGGTGCTGGCCGATATCGGCTCCGCCCGCTACGGCGGCGCCAATGGCGGGTCGATCGATTTCAGCCGCTCCGTGCGGTCGCCCGGCAGCACGCTGAAGCCCTTCATCTACGCCCTGGCGATGCAGCGCACCCTGCTGAGCCCGACCGACGTGATGGCCGACATGCCGGAGGGCGCGTCCGGCATCTCCAACGCCGACCGCACCTTCCTCGGGCCTGTTCTGCCACGCCAGGCGCTGGCCAATTCGCGCAACATTCCGGCCACCAACCTGCTGCGCCGGGTCGGGCTGGACAGCGGCTTCCGTTATTTCCGCGAGCTGGGACTGCACGACCTGGACGTGCCCGCCGAGAGCTTCGGCCTGTCGATGGCGATCGGGTCGCTGCCGACCAGCCTGGACCGGCTGGTGCGGGCCTATGGTGCCCTGGCCGATGACGGGGTGCTGCGCGACCTGGTGTGGTATCGCGGCCAGCCGCTGGCGCCGCCGCGCCGGGTGCTGTCGGCCGACATCGCCCGGCTGGTGACGCTGTTCCTGTCCGACCCGATGGCGCGGCTGCCCAGCTTCCCGCGCTACGGCACCACCGAGTTCCCGTTCCCGGTGGCGCTGAAGACCGGCACCTCGCAGGGCTATCGCGACGCCTGGGTGGTGGCGTGGTCGCAGGACTACATGGTCGGGGTCTGGTTCGGCCGGCCGGATGCCGGGACCATGCGCCAGGTCGCCGGCGCCGGATCGGCCGCGAAGCTGGCGCAGGACGTGCTGATGACGCTGCACGGCGCCCGGCCCGGCGACCTGCTGGATGCCGGCTTCCCGACGCCGCGGGCGTACAGGCCGGTCGAGCTGTGCGTGCCGGCCGGCGGCCCCTCCCCCGATTTCTGCCGCCAGCGGCTGGTCGAATGGGTCCGGGCGGATGCCGCCGCGCCGGCCATGGTTCCCGCCGTCGCCCGATCGCCGGACGGCCCCGCGATCGGTACCGCCGACCCGCCGCGCCTGTCGATCACGATGCCGGAGCAGAACGCCCGGATCTGGCGCAATCCGGAGATGCCGCCGGCTCTGGACCGGCTGGCGCTGAAGGCCGCAACCGCCCCCGGCGTCAGCCAGGTGGTCTGGTATGTCGACGGGCTGCCGTTCCGCACCGCGCGGCCGGACGAGACGGTGTACTGGCCGCTGGCGCCCGGCGCCCACCGCTTCCAGCTGCGCTTGCCGCTGCAGGATGGGGAATCGCGCCCGGTGCGGATCGTCGTGGAATAGGAGATCCGCCCGGGGCGGTCCCTTATTTCCCCTGCGGCATCCAGGCCTCGGCCGGGCCGGGATGGGGCACAGCGACAGATCCGCCCTGCGCCGCCGGCGTCCAGCCGAGCTGCGGCAGGATGTGGCGCACCGCGTCGCCCAGGATCTGCTCGTATTCGAAGGGCCGGAATTCGTAGGGCAGCTCCAGCCGCAGCTCCGACACCTCCGCCAGCACCGGGTCGCGGGCCAGGGCCTCGAGGATCCGGTCGGAGGGGCCGACGAGATCCGGTGCGAACAGGGTCCGCCGCTCGCCCTGCGGCGCCAGCGTGCGCTCGCGCCGGCCGGCGGCGTATTCGGCGTAGCGGGCGCGGGTCCAGTCATCGGCGCCGTCGAACGGCACGATCACCCGGCCGAGCGCGATCCGGGGCTCGCGTGCCCCGCGCCAAGCCCCACGATGGGCATCCAGCTGCCGCCGCTGGGCGGTGAAGAAATCGTCGGTGCCTTCGCCTGAGGTGACGTTGCCGATCAGCAGGTTCAGCCCGGCGCGACCGGCCCATTCCGCCGAGCGCAGCGACCCGCCGCCGTACCAGACGCGGTCGGCCAGCCCCTCGGCCACCGGCTGCAGCCTGGGCCGGTGGCGGCCGGCGGCGTTGACCACCACCCGGTCCGGCGCGCCGAGATAGCCGCCGCGCAGGTTGTCGACCAGCCGCTCCACGCGGCCGTAGGACAGGTCGTAGCCGGTCCAGTCGCCGTCGAAGACGCGCGGCCCCAGCAGGTCGGCATGCGGCGGCACGCCGGCGCTGAGCCCGACATTGAGCCGCCCGCCCGACAGCACGTCGACGGTGGAGAGGTCCTCGGCCAGCCGGTACGGGCTTTCATAGCCGATCTGGATCACGGCGCTGCCGAGCTGGATGCGCCGGGTGCGCTGGCTCGCCGCTGCCAGGAACACGGCGGCCGAGGACACGCCGGGCTCGAGATGCCGCTGCCGGATCCAGGCGCTGTCGAAGCCCAGCCGCTCGCCATGGGCGAAGAGCCGCAGCGCCTTCTCCAGCCCGTCTTGCGGGTTGGCCTCCGGGAAGCTGCCGGGAGTCAGGAACCCGGCATGGTCGATCGATGCCATGATGCGGCCCTCGTCAGAATGCCGGCAGGCCGGGCGGGTTCGTCCGCGACCGGTTGATCGCCTCGGCCGACAGGTTCCAGCGCGCCAGCGAGCCGGCGTATTTCCCGTCCGCGATCAGTTCGTTGATGGCGGCGGTGAAGGCATCGGCCAGGCCGCTGCCGCGGCGGGTGGTGATGCCGGCCTCGGCATCCAGCGGCCAGCCGGAGCTGACGGTCCCGACCGGCTTGAGGCTGCCGTCGCGGGCCTGATAGGCCAGGGCGGCGTTGACGCTGAACAGGGCGTCGGCCCGCCCGGCCTGGATCGCCAGACCCCAGGCGGCCTGGTCGTCATAATATTGCAGCTCGGCCGGGGCCAGGCCCCGGGTCTGGTTCTGCCGGTTCCACTCCAGCAGGATCCGCTCCTGGTTGGTGCCGGAGGCGGTGATGATCCGCAGCCCGGCGATGTCCTTCGGCTCGCGGATCGCCATGATCGGGCTGCCGGATTTCACATAGAAGCCGTGCAGGCCCTTGCGGTAGCTGGAGAAGTCGAAGCGCTGCTTGCGCTCCTCCGTGACGCCGACATTGGAGATGACGGCGTCGTACTTGCCGGAGGCCAGGCCCAGCGGCCAGTCCGCCCAGGCCACCGCGATCAGTTTCAGCTTCAGCCCCAGCACATCGGCGACCAGCTGGGCCAGGTCCGGGTCGGCGCCGACGACGGTCCGCGCATCGGTGGCATAGGTGGCGATCGGCGGCTGGCCGGGCGCCACCGCCACGGTCAGCATGCCCTCCTCGGCGAATCGGAAATCCTTTGGGATCGTCGCGGCGATCGCCGCGTCCTTCTCCGCCCGCAGGCGGCCCGGCTGCTCCGGGCTCAGGTCCAGGCTCTGGGCCAGGGCCGGCCCCGCGCCGGCCGCCAGGGCCAGGAGCAGGGCCGCGGCCGCCCGTCTGGAGATCGATCCGAACATTCCATCCCTCCTGAGCCTGCGCCCGATGCGCCGATCAATATACGGACTCAGTTGACAGTATGAATTTATATATGCGCAATAGATATGTTGAAACTGCAGTTTATGCAGATTCTAACTGTTCTATATGATCGGCGGACCGGCGGACGGTCCGGCGGCACCCAGCAGCGACAGCCGATTGCGAGACCGCATGACCAGCCCAGACATCGACCTGCAGGACCGCCCGCGCCTTCTGCCCCGCCTGTCGGAGGCCGCGCCCGAGGCCGTGCGCCGCCGCGACCTGCCGGAGGGGCGCGACTATTCCCGCCACCGCGTCGTCGGCGCCCGCCATCCCGGCCGCGCCGCCGGCACGCTGTTCGCGGCCGCCGTGATCATCACGGTGCTGTCCTCGATCCTGACCAACCCGCGCTGGGAATGGGATGTCTTCGCCCAGTGGTTCTTCGCCGAGCCGGTGATGGACGGGCTCGGCCGCACCATCCTGCTGACGGCCGGCGGCTCCGCCCTCGGCTTCCTCCTGGGCACCGGCCTGGCCCTCGCCCGGGTGTCGAAATCGCCGCTGCTGTCCGGCCTGGCCTGGGGCTACATCTGGCTGCTGCGCTCGATCCCGCTGATCGTGCTGCTGCTGATCCTGTTCAACCTGGGCTACCTGTACGAGACGGTGCGGCTGGGCGTCCCGTTCACCGACATCGTCTTCGGCGAATACCCCACAGTCTCCTTGCTCGGCCCATATGCCGCGGCGCTCCTCGGCCTGAGCCTGAACCAGGCCGCCTTCTCGGCCGAGATCATCCGCGGCGGCATCCTGTCGGTCGACCAGGGCCAGCTGGAGGCCGCGGCGGCGCTGGGCCTGCCGCGCCGCCGCCAGGCCTTCCGCATTGTCCTGCCGCAGGCGATGCGGGCGATCCTGCCGACCGCCTTCAACGAGCTGATCGGCCTGGCCAAGGGCACGTCCATGGTCTACGTGCTGGCCCTGCCCGAGCTGTTCTACACGGTGCAGGTGATCTACCGCCGCAACCTGGCGGTGATCCCGCTGCTGATGGTCGCGACCGTCTGGTACCTGATC
>NZ_JANX01000524.1 GCF_000767795.1 Inquilinus limosus MP06
GTCCTGGTACCATCTCAGCAGGGCGATGATCTCGGCGGGCTGCACGGCTGATTCGCTGATCCTGTCCATGCGCTAGAAGCCGCCGGGCCGCCCGGCCTGTCAACCCCGGCGGCCGAAGCTGCCGCAGCGTCGGCGGGGCTTCCGCGTCGCAACCGGAGCCAAAGCCGGCGCGACATGATCGGCCATTCGATTCCGGGGATGCATTTCTGTAGCATGCCGCCAACCGAACGACAGGGACGCGCGATGGAACGCGAATCGATGGAATACGACGTCGTGATCGTGGGCGCGGGGCCGGCGGGCCTCGCGGCGGCGATCCGGCTGAAGCAGAAGGCGGCGGAGGCGGGGCGCGAGGTCAGCGTCTGCGTGCTGGAGAAGGGGTCCGAGGTCGGCGCCCACATCCTGTCGGGCGCGGTGCTGGACCCGCGCGCGCTGAACGAACTGATCCCCGACTGGAAGGACAAGGGCGCGCCGCTGGACACCCCGGTGA
The DNA here is from genome assembly GCF_000767795.1 of Inquilinus limosus MP06. Taxonomy (GTDB): domain Bacteria; phylum Pseudomonadota; class Alphaproteobacteria; order DSM-16000; family Inquilinaceae; genus Inquilinus; species Inquilinus limosus_E. The sequence continues at coordinate 488 of NZ_JANX01000524.1, forward strand.
CGCAGGACGAATTCCACTACTACACCGGCGTCAGCAGCTTCCGCTTTCCGAATTTCGGACTGCCGAAGGAGCTGCACAACCACGGCAACTACATCGTCAGCATGGGCTTGGTGACGCGCTGGATGGCGCAGCAGGCCGAGGCGCTGGGGGTGGAGATCTATCCCGGCTTCGCCGCCGCCGAGGTGCTGTACCACGAGGACGGGTCGGTCAAGGGCGTGGCCACCGGCGACATGGGCATCGGCAAGGACGGGCAGCCGACCGGCAACTACACGCCGGGCATGGAGCTGCACGCCAAGTACACGCTGATCGGCGAGGGCGTTCGCGGCTCCCTGGCCAAGACGCTGATGGAGCGCTTCGCCCTGCGCGCCGACTGCGACCCGCAGACCTTCGGCCTGGGCGTGAAGGAAGTGTGGGAGGTGAAGCCGGAGAACCACCGGCCCGGCCTGGTGCAGCACGGCTTCGGCTGGCCGCTGGACAACGAGACCTATGGCGGCAGCTGGATCTACCATTTCGGCGAGAACCTGGTCTCGATCGGCTATGTCGTCGCGCTGGATTACAAGAACCCGTACCTGTCGCCCTTCGAGGAGTTCCAGCGCTTCAAGACCCACCCGCTGATCCGCCCGACCCTGGAGGGCGGCAAGCGCCTGGCCTATGGCGGCCGCGCCATCAACGAGGGCGGGCTGCAGTCGATCCCGAAGCTGACCTTCCCGGGCGGCTGCCTGATCGGCTGCTCCGCCGGCTTCGTCAACGTGCCGCGGATCAAGGGCAACCACACCGCGATGAAGAGCGGCATGGTCTGCGCCGAGGCGGTGTTCGACGCGCTGGCCGAGGGCCGCGAAGGCCATGACGAGGTGACCGCCTATCCGGAGCGGCTGAAGGCGAGCTGGCTGTGGCGGGAGCTGACGGTGGTGCGCAACTGCCGCCCGGCCTTCCGCTGGGGCACCCTCCTGGGCACGCTCTATTCCGGCCTCGAGCTGTGGACCCGCGGCAAGCTGCCCTGGACCCTGCATCACAAGCACGCCGACAACGAGACGCTGCGCCCGGCCGCCCAGTCGAAGAAGATCGATTATCCGAAGCCGGACGGGGTGATCACCTTCGACCGCCTCTCCTCGGTGTTCCTGTCGAACACCAACCATGAGGAGAACCAGCCGTCGCATCTGAAGCTGAAGGACCCGTCGATCCCGATCGCCTACACCCTGAAGGTGTTCGACGAGCCGGCGCAACGCTACTGTCCTGCCGGGGTGTACGAGGTGGTGCGGAACGAGGACGGCAGCGACCCGCGCTTCGTGATCAACGCGCAGAACTGCGTGCACTGCAAGACCTGCGACATCAAGGATCCGAAGCAGAACATCGTCTGGACCGTGCCGGAGGGCGGCGGGGGCCCGAATTACCAGATGATGTGAGGCGAACCACCGCTACCGCCGGGGTGTTGTTCCATCGGCACGCACAGATTATTGTGCGGATGGATCATTGCAGGACCAGAATGACGGACGCCCCCACCACCACCCCCGTCGACCGGCTGATCGGGGCCGGGCTGCGGCCGACCCGCCAGCGCGTGGCGCTGGCGCGGCTGCTGTTCGACGGCTGCGACCGCCACGTCACCGCCGAGGGGCTGCACGGCGAGGCGCTGGCGGCCGGCCAGGCCATGGCGCTGGCCACCGTCTACAACACCCTGCACCAGTTCACCGAGGCCGGCCTGCTGCGGGAGGTGGTGGTCGAGGCCGGGCGGTCCTACTTCGATACCAACATCCACGACCACCATCATTTCTACCACGAATCGACCGGCGAGCTGCGCGACGTCCATGGCGACGCCGTGGTGGTCTCGGCCCTGCCGGACGCCCCGGCCGGCACCCGCATCGCCCGGGTCGACGTGGTGATCCGCCTGACGGATGAAGCCTGACGGCGCCGTGACCGCCGCGCCGCGCATCGACGGGCTGCTCGAGACCGCGCTCTACGTCGCCGACCTCGACCGCTCCGCCGCCTTCTACGAGCAGGTGCTGGGCCTGCGGGTGATGCTGCGCAGTCCGCGGCTGGTGGCGCTGGACGCCGGGCGCCGGGGCGTGCTGCTGCTGTTCCTGGCCGGTGCCACCTCCGAGGATGTGGTCGACGCTTCCGGCACCATCCCGGGGCATGAGGGCACGGGGCGGCTGCACATGGCCTTCGCCGTGCCGGCCGGCGGACTCGACGCCTGGCGCGAACGCCTGGCCGAGGCCGGCGTGGCCCTGACCGGGGAGATGGCTTGGCCGCGCGGCGGCGCCAGCCTCTACTTCTCCGACCCCGATGGCCATGTCATCGAGCTGGCAACCCCTGGGCTGTGGCCGAACTACTGAGGCTTCAAACCGCCGATGCGCGGCGCGGCCAGCGGAAGCGCGCGACGGTCCCGGCGACAAGAACGGAGATGCCGCCCAGCGCCAAGCCCACCACGACGTCGCCGACGGTGTGGCCGCCCACCGTCATGACCGCGGCGACGGCCAGGATCAACGCCACCGCGACCGCGACGCGGGCCCGCGTCCAGCGTGGCCAGACCAGCGCCGCCAGCGTCGCCACCGCCACCACGACCAGTGCCGAGTGGCCGCTGGGCAGCACCACCCCGACCTGGCCGAATCCTTCCGGATGCCAGTCGACGGCGGCCCGCGCGGCCCGGACCGTGACGACGGCCATGGCCAGCGCCGCCAGGCTGAACACGGCCAGCCGCCGACGGCCGTGCGCCAGGGCGACCGCCGCGACGATCACCTGCAGCGGCACCACGACGTACCACCAGCCCAGCAGGCCGATCGACATCAGAAGAACGATCGGTTTCATGCCGACATCATCCCATGCGCGGGGCCTCGGATGAAGGGGCATGGCAGCGCAGGCGATATCGCCCTATCTCACTTTCCACAGCCTCCGCATGGCTTCATCGAGCAGAAGGCGTTTCCGATTCGCCGGCCGAACGTTTAGTAAGAGACGCCCTGGGACCAGTGAACCGCCCGCATGTCCGCCAGCTTTTCCGTCGCCGTCGTCCTGCTGAAGCTTCTGGCCACCGCCGCCGGACCGGAGCTGCACCTGCCCGACGCCAGCCAGCTCGCCGCCTATCAGCCGCCCGAAACCACCCGGATCTACGCCGCCGACGGGTCGCTGCTGCGCGAATATTATGTCGAGAACCGGGTGGTGGTGCCGCTGTCGAGCCTGCCGCCCTATCTGGTGCAGGCCTTCATCTCGGCCGAGGACCAGAATTTCCGGCACCATCACGGCGTCGATCCCGCCGGCCTGGCCCGCGCCGTGGTCGCCAACGTCAAGAACCTGCGCAGCGGCCGGCGGCTCGAGGGCGGCTCGACCATCACCCAGCAGGTGGCCAAGAACCTGCTGCTGACCAACGAGGTCAGCGCCCTGCGCAAGATCCGCGAGCTGATCCTCGCCTTCGAGATCGAGCACGACTTCTCCAAGGACCAGATCCTGGAGATGTATCTCAACGAGATCTATCTCGGCCGCGGCGCCTACGGCGTCGGCGCGGCCTCGGCCCGCTATTTCGGCAAGCCGCCGGTCGAGCTGTCGCTGTCCGAGGCGGCGTTCCTGGCGGCGCTGCCGAAGGCACCGAACAACTACAACCCGGTCACCCGGCCGGAGGCCGCGCGCGCCCGCCGCGACTACGTGCTGGACCGCATGGCCCAGGACGGCGCCATCACCGCGGAGCAGGCGGCGGCCGCCAAGGCCGAGCCGCTGGCGGTGCGGGCCCAGGCGCCGCTGGAAACCGTGCACGCCCCCTATTTCGCCGAGGAGGTGCGCCGGTCGCTGCGCCGCTCCTTCGGCAACGACCAGCTTTATCGCGGCGGGCTGGCGGTGCGCACCACGCTGGACCCGCGGCTGCAGGTCTTCGCCGACCGGGCGCTGCGCGCCGGGCTGGAGCGGTTCGACCGCAACCGCGGCTGGCGCGGGCCGATCACCAACATCTCGGCGATGCTGGACCTGCCGGCCTCGGCCGAGGCCGTGGCGCAGGCCGAGGCCGCCCAG